>JAGXSC010000067.1 GCA_018334075.1 Actinomycetota bacterium | reverse complement strand
CGAGCCGGTGTTGAGCGTCCTGCCGAGCGCTTCCTGCCACAAGGGCTGGTCGTCAAGTCGAAAGGGCTTGCCGACTTCGTGGGTCTGCGAAAACATGAACTGATAGTACCCCGCCGGCACCGCTACCCACGTGTTGGGCGACTTCAACTCCTTGAGCGTTCGAAACTCGTTGGCCGCATCGTGCCGCTCTCGCTGAAGCAACTTGCGCAGGCTTGCCGCTGGGTTGCGCAGCGCAGGCGCAAACTCCCGCTCCTCGTCAATTGCCTTGAGCTGACCCATGAGAGCTCGGCTTGCGCGGTTTATCTGCGTTTCATGCCCCTCGAATGCGAAGACTTCCTGCTTCTCGAAGTCGGCCCATCTCTCGACGATTGCAGGGCCCGAGAAGCTCACGTGGTCGGGCAGGCTCGTGCCATGCTCGGCGGCAACCAGCAGCGAAGAAATCGAAGTCGAGGCTAGCTCGACGAGATTGCGCATGCAATCGCTCTTGACCAGCGTGCGCCCGTCCGCGCCTCGCTTAGCAACGCCTTCGAGTTTTGCCTTGGAAAAGATTTCGTCAACGTTCGCCAGGGCGCGTCCAGCGAGCTCCTGGAGCTCCCTGTTCCTGCCATGCTTCTTGAAGAGCTCCGCCTCCTTCCTAAACTGGGAGACGTACTGCGACATCAGGCTGACGAGCTCGTCGAGGCCGACGGCTCCGACGGGCACCAGTGCAATCTTCTGCCGCAGGTCCGAGTCCCCCGTGATGCGCGTGAGGATGGTGCAGCGCAGCATCACCAGAAGCGTCAACAAGTCGATGGACTGTGCGAGCCACTGGCGCTTGTCGATTTTGTCCTCGGCGACGATGTAGTCGTCGACGGTCATCACCAAGTGCCGTGGCACGTTGTCGCCAGAGACGGTCTCGCCAGCGCTATTCTTGTATTGACCGCGTCCGCGATAGATGAGCTGGGCAATCTCCATGAGCCCGGCTTCGATGTTGAAGCGCGGCACGTTGGCAATAATCCAGTCGGTCCGAGGAAACGACACCCCTCGTGCACCTGAGGAAGTCATGAGAAACACGCGCGCGTCGTCGCGCGTTTCAGGGCTCACGAGTTTCTTGCGGCGCCAGGCAGGCACCGAAGCGTCGAGAATGTGTACGTTGCCATGATGCAGTGTTTGCGCTGCTTCCTCGAGCAGCATGGCGCGCAGGTCCCGCAAAAACAGCTTGTCCTGGGCGAAGTAGATGACTTGCCTGGCGCCGGCGTCCAGTGCCTTGAGGACTTCGTCTGCCGCGCGGCGCCTCATTGCGTCGCCCGTCTGGTCACGGATGGCCTCTCGCGGCGATTGCAGCTCTCCTGGGTTGCGCTTGGACTCCTCCAGCTGCAGCCCGGTCATCTTCACCCGGTAGTGGATGTGAAGCTCGCTGGCGGGAAAGCTGTTCGTCATCACGTGCAGCGTCTGGCGCTTGCGCCGAGCAATTTTGACATCGGTCACTGCGAGGCGAAAAGGACGTTCTCCCCCGGACTTGGACACCAGCACCTTGTCGGGAGCGTTGTCGCCAGCGTTGAGGTAGCGCTCGATGACGACTTCATTGCCCAGGGAGGCGTCGGAGACGACCAATGTCACGGTGAAGGGGCTTTCTTCATCCGCGTCCTCAAAGCACTCTATGAACTCGTCGTTCAGCCATTGCGCTACGGCGTGCACGAAAGGCGCACCGGCCCCATCGCCTGCGAGTTCGTCCACCATGACGACAATGGTGGGCATTTTCTTTGCAAACTGCGCTCGCTCCTGCCTGCCAGCGGCCTTGGACGCTGGATTTGCGAAGAGGCTCGATAGCGCCTCGATGGTGGTCGCACCCTTTACTCGCTCACGAAAGCCCTGAAGCGCTGCCGTCAGGACCATTCGGTTGACCCCCGGGTTGAGATGTAGCAGCTCTCTTGCCGTCAGTGCCATGCCCTTGAGGACGCCCATGAGGGGGCGGTCGCGGACCCGGTCTTCGTGCTCCGACAGCTGGTCCTTGCTCAGCCTGGTTGCGGCGTGTTCCGCATCGATGGTCTCTTCGTCCTTCGGCTCGAGCACGAGCAGCGCGGAGTTGACGGGCTTGATGAGGTCTTGCACCCCGTCGGCCACCACGGCGCACGAGACTTTATGTTTCGTGGCCAACCCCAACGCCACTTGCTTGGCATGCCAGCGCTCGGCTGCGGCGATGATTTGAGCATTCGTCGTGAGGGTCAGAATGCCAGTGGGCTCTTGCGTCTGACCTCGAGCGAGGCTCTGCGTCACGTCGCGGTTGATGACCACCCGAGGGCTCACGTACAGAAAGAGGTAGCCCCCCTCCTTCTGGCCCAGGTGCGTTCGAATGGCCGTAGTCTTGCCGATGCCTGGGTTTCCTTCGAGCGCCAAGACGTTGAGCGTGCCGACCCTTGCGCTCTTGAGGCCCGCAACGATAGCCGCAGCATGTATGTCACGCAGGGATAGCGTGGGCCTTCCTCGTGCGAGAGTCCGCATCTCGGCAGCTACCGCTTCGCGCGCCGACGCGCCAAAGTACTTGTTGAGTGCATCGCATTCGTCCACCATCGACTGCGCCGTGCTGAGCTCGAACTCCTGCGCAGGGTTCGAGAAGTTCGCAACCGTCTCGTCCAGGTCGAACGTGAAGTCCTCACCCGGTCTGGGGGCCTCGCCGGCAAGACGTTTGAATTCCTTGCGCAGGCGCGAGGGCAGCTTTGCGACCATGCCCTTGAAGACCGCCTCGACCTGGGACTCCAGGGCTGCCTCGTCGCCGTCGTCGAGTTTTACGCTCTCACGGTATGCCCGACCCATCTCGGCCATCAGTTTCTGACGAGGCTGCGGTTCTTTTTGGGGGTCAAATCGGGCCGACAGGCTCTCCAGTCCGTTGGGCGTGATGGCCAGAGCGCGCGCAGTGCAGGCCTTTTTCAAGACGTCTCGCTTTTGCAGCAGATGAACGGTTGCCTCGGCATAGGAGCTGGCCTGGCACAGCTTGTACAGGGGCTTGTCGTGCGATGTCAGCGCGCCGAGGTAGCTCTTGAGGTCGCCTGAGAGCTCGAAGGACTCGCCCTCGACCTCCGCTGCGACCCGTGCGAAGACGCTGCGCGAGTCCACGATGCGTCGATGCCGCATCAACTCATCCAGATGGGCGCCTTGCTCGCGGAAGTCCTGGAGTTGCGCGGGCATGCTGTACGAATACTCCTGCACGAGCAGATAGTCGTCTTGCGATGCCGGGCCTGTTAGCCAGAGCGTGAAGTCCGAATTAGCTGGCTGCCCCTTGCGCGACCAGTCGGGGTCGGCAACGCCGGTGAGCCCAAACTCCTCGCAGAAGGCTTCGCGGGTTTCTACCCGCGAAGCCAGCTCGAGCGTCGACTCGCCAGGCAGCGTCAGCGGACACCATAAAGTGCGGACCTTGAGCTCGGTGGGGTTCTTGAAGCACGATTTGACCTGGCGCAGATAGGCACGCATTGCGGTGTAGCCGACACCGTATGCCGTGAGCGCCAGGTGGCCCACGGCGGCGTTGACGACTTCGCGCCCTGCGGGGTCGACAACGTCGAGCTCGCGCGAGAGCCTGCGAGAAACCTCCAGCAGCTTGGTTTCGCTCCAGTGACGCAACCCGGGGCGGTCGCGCTGCACGAGACCTTGTTCAATCAAGCAGGCCAGAGCGCCTCGCTTGACAAGGACCTCGTAGGCTTGTCCCCAGAGAACAGCCTGCTGCTGAAAGGTGAGTTCAGCCGTGAAATTCGTCACTCGGACTCCTTGTGGAGGACCTTCGTGACATGAGCCAGCATTGCAGGCAATGACAGCAGGACCGAGCGACTGCCTCTGCGACGCATGACTTCGATTTCTCCGCTTTGCGCCGTCTTGGTCGGATTCGCCCAGTCGAAGGGGTCGAGCACGGGCAGCAGCACCGACTTCATAGATGGCTTCTCGCTTTCCATGAAGTGAATGGCGCGCAGCACGCTCACCAAGGACTTGCGGACCTCGGCGGCCTGGCCGATGCCAAGAATGTTCATCTCCGCGGTCTTGGCTGCTTCGATGTTGGTGACGCGC
>JAGXSC010000066.1 GCA_018334075.1 Actinomycetota bacterium | reverse complement strand
ATTCCTCCATAGAATATTTGGTGGAGGAAGACTGGATTCGAACCAGCGAAGACACATGTCGGGAGTTTTACCTTTATGTAAGTTTATTTTTGCTGTATAACTACATCGGCTAATTTAATTATCAGAAGCTATATTTTTCTATACTTTTGCTCTACCAGACTGAGCTATTCCCCGTTAGTTGTTCGGGGAAGTAGGATTTGAACCTACGACCTAAAGTTCCCATTAGATTTTATTTTGCTGTAAAGCTTCTTAGATAAAATTGTCGGCAGAAGAATTTATTTTCTATTCATTAAATTTTAGAAATTGCTGTATTTCTTCTAGCCAAGATTTATTTATAAAAGATTCAGAAGATATTTTTATTTACGCTTCAAAGTAAGTTGTTTTAAATTTGCTGTAAATCTTCAAGAACCTTTGATAAATAAGACTTTGTTTTTAATGTATGTATTTACTTTAGCATAGGGGCTAACCATTGTCAACCCCTAATTTTAAATTATTTTAGAAATCGTAACGTGGTACGTTAACTAACTTCTGCATAACTTTAACAGGTTCTAATTCGCCTGTCAATAGCCCTTTCATAATTGACGGTGAAAAACCTGAAACTAAAGCTGTACCCTTCTGACCAACTTGAACTGGTACATTACCTTTTTGTTGTGAAGCCAGATTCCAGAAAACAAGTTGTGGCATTTTGTATCCAGATTGACTGTACAGCAAAGAGATAGATTCAAAATTTGTCATACCTGAAATAGCTTGGTTAAATTCCATATCAGAGAATACAATCACTTTACTCGGCATATCTTCTTGTGTCAAGTTATGTTGCTTACCTAACTCAAGAATTCTTGCAAAAGCTTTCATGATGTCAGTTGATCCATACTCAACGTGTTCCTGAACCTTAGACAACTTTTGTGCCAGAGTTAAGGATTTTCCAATATCAATGAAGTATGGATTCGTAGAGTAAACCATCATTTGATCTTTAAAAATTCCAGTGTTTCGTTCTGCAATATAAATCGACAATGCGATACCAACATGCAGAGCATAAATGTCACCAGAAACTTTTGCGTTGTCAAAAGTCATTGAACCAGAAACATCAGATAAACAAATAATGTTTTCATTTGTCCCTTCTGTATAATCCGGCAGAGATTTCCACTGAGCATTTGCTACAGCTTTATCTCCGCGCATACAGGACTTAACGACATCGTATGGATAAACAGCACCTGCATTGATCTTAGCTTGTCCATCTTCTTTAATCAAGCTTTCACGGTACTTTGCATAACGATCGCTATCTACACGATTGAAAAGTGCCTGGTAACGTGCTGCTGCCAAGGATGGCAATTTACTGTAGTCAATGTCAGAATAATCTTTACTGGAAAGATTCTGTTCTACTGTATCTGACAAAGAGGACAGAAGTTTGTTATACTCTTGATAACTCAGTTTCATAAATTTTGCAAGAACTTTTGCATTATTTTTATTTTTAACTGTGTTATTTCCACGCATACGTGGCATCCATTTAGCACACAGTGCAGCGTTTGATTTATCTGTCAGACAATCAGAAATGAACTGCAAAGCATCTTTTTCTACAGGTGTTCCAATTGCTTCTAAGACATCATCCCAACGACCAAGTTCAGGAATCTTGACAAGAAGTCGTGAACCTAAACTTGGATTCTGATTACAGATTGTTTTAAAAGTTTTTCTGAAAACATTTCGTTCACCCATTCCACCACGAATATCTCGTGAATAAAGCAGAACGCGAACAGCAGTTTCAGAATCTTCACTAAAAGCTTGCCAGAAAAGATCTTCAGAGACAATCTCTGGGTTTTTACGAAGAGTCCCAACTTTGTAGAACAGGTCTACGTTCTTATTCAAAGAGGATTCGTGTGTAACTGCACCATTGAGTGTCAGTTGAGATTTAGTACGGGATGCATCAAACAGCTTAGACATAATTAACTCCTTTGTTTATTAACTCGTTCGAAATGAACTATAGCAAAAGTCATAAAAGGAAGTCAAGCACATTTATAAAATTTTTAATCAAAATCTTCAGATTTTATTCCTGAGAGGGAAAAATCTAAATCACTCAAGTACTGATGTTCATATTCTCGATCAGAATTGGAATTGTCAAACGAGTATGCAGCACACTTAGAACAGTATGGTGATTCACTTATACCATTTTTGACATTATAGGAGTTGTGGTTGAGAGGGGCATCACAGGCTTTACATCTAAAATAAAAATTATAGGTTGGTTTATTATTGTTATTGGGTTTATCCATAAAATCTCACAAAATTTATAGTTAATAGTTTGGTAATATTACTATATACTATAGTGACTTTTCATGTCAAATTCACAAAATAAAAAGCCCCAATTAAGGGGCTTAATTTTTAAAGTTGTGATGCTGCTCGCTCACGAATCGTTGTCAAATCTTCATCGACAATCAATTTGCCGTTGTAAAACACACGACGCAGTTCGTTATCGTCAGACTGTACATCTTCAAGCTGACAATTGTCAACAAGTTTCAGTTCGCCATTCTCATCACGGATAACCTTCAGGAAACCTTTTGCAGACTTCTTACCGAGGTCTGTCTTCGGCTCTTTGACAACCATGATTTGCTGACCATCAATAACAGCACCAGTTGCTTTCACAGCCATACCCAGAGAATCACGGGTTGTGTATTGGGTGGTATAGGAACCAACACCAAACACGATATTGCTGGATGCAAAACCTTTATCTTTCAGACGTTCAAAGATATCTTTTGCACGAGCAACGGTAATTGAGTCACCGTAGATCAGACCAACATGAGTATCAAGAACCTTGTAACCTTTGGAGTTGACTTCTCCACCAAAGATATCCCACAGGCAAGCAATTGCACCAATCGCCTGATACCGAGGCATTTCATAATATGGTTGAATGCTCGCATTAATTGTACGATCACCAGTAATATCATAATACTTATCTCGATCTTCAAGATAAATAACTTCTGTAAGAACAGATACTCCAGAAACCTGGAGTGTTTGCCAATCAGCAAAACTCTCAATGTAATACCCAGCAATGATGTGCTCTGGAATACCTGAATCAGGGCGGAATACAACACGACCATCACGAGCCATAATTTCTTGTTTCAGAATCTTAGCAGCTTTGGTAATGATTGCCC
>JAGXSC010000065.1 GCA_018334075.1 Actinomycetota bacterium | reverse complement strand
TCTACACTTAAATTTATCGCTGAATCTCATCCTGAGTTGACTTTCTTATATGTTGCCTTTAATAAAAGTATGGCTAATGATGCAGCGAAAAAGTTTCCAGATAACGTGCATGTTATGACAATTCACTCCTTAGCATATCGTAACATTGGTAAGCATTATGCTCATAAATTGACTCGTCCAACTGGTCGCTACATCAATATGGCAGGAACAGGCTCCGAGATTGCACTACACTATGGTATTTTTGATATGAAAGACCATAATGGTGCTGTTTTGACTAAAAATTATCTTGGGTTGATTGTAAAAGATACAGTTAATACTTTTGAAAGATCTAATAAGGATAAAATTACAGAGTTTCATATCCCTAAGTTTCATATGGATGATATCAAACGTCGATTTGCTCTAAAAGAGTCCAAAGTTAAAAAAGAGATCTTAAGTGTTGCCAATAAACTTTGGGAAGATCGTTGTGACAAAGAGGAACGAATTCTTTGTACACATGATACATATCTAAAACTCTATCAAATGAGTAAACCTCAGTTTGAAAATTATGATTGCATCTTGATTGATGAAGCACAGGATACCAGTGATGTAATGATCTCTTTGTTTTCTGACATCAAACCTAAGATTGTTTATGTTGGTGATAAACACCAGGCAATTTATGGTTGGCGTGGATCAGTGAATGCAATGGAGAAGATTAATGCTCCAGAAGTAAAACTGACTCAATCTTTCCGATTTGGTAAAGACATTGCTGATGTAGCAAAATTGATTATCGATGAAGAGGTAACAGGATTAGAGTCCATTAAGTCAATTGTTGGTGAGATTGATCCTAATAAACCATATACAGTGCTCTATCGTAAGAATGTAACACTCATTTTTGAAGCACTTGAAATGATTGCACGAGGTGAGAAAATCTTCCTTAACATTGATGTAAGGGATTTTGTCTCCATGTTAGAATCTGCTTTGCACCTTCATAACAAGCAGATTAAAAAGGTTAAGCATGAACTTATTGTACCATATGCAACATGGGGAGATTTAGTCAATGAAGCTCAATCTGATCCAAGCATGGGCAAACTTGTTAAGATTGTTCAGGAAGGTCGGGCACAAGAAGTCATTAACAATCTAAACTTTAGTGAAAAAAGTGAAGCGACTGCTGATGTTATTCTTACAACCAGTCATAAAGCTAAAGGTCTTGAGTGGGATCAAGTTGTCCTTGCAGATGATTTCAAGTCTTGCTATGATAACAAAGGAAAACTTCAAAAGGTTGATCAAGAGGAAGACAATCTACTTTATGTTGCCTGTACACGTGCAAGAAAAGTACTGAAACCAAATAGCGTAGTGGAAGAAAAATTCCTGTTGAAAGGGATCCCTATTAACTATAAAATTGCTCACTTTGGTGTGGGTGATAGTGAAAGTATTGATCAATTCTTCCATGATACTTTTGACAATACTGAAAATTTCCATGAGGCTCGTGACAAATGGCTAGACGATGACTACTCTGAAGCTATGGCAGAAGATGCAGGAGATAGGTCTGAATTTTGTGGTGAACTTAATCTAATGCCAGATTTAAACAATAAAAAACTATTGAAAGGATAATAATATGAGATTAATATCTCCTTATCCCAGACCTAAAAAACCTGGAAGAGAATATTATGAATCAATCTACAAAGATTGTGTGATGGTGTATGCAGAAGACTTGGCTATTGGTGATACCCTCCGTTATGGAGGGGTTGTTGAAACTGTCCTGGTGTTTAGACAAACTGGAAAAGTTCAATTCTCACTGACAGGAAAATCAACAAATGTTGAGATTTCTGTTGGATCAATGATTAACTTAAAGGTAAATTGAATGATTAATTACCCACTGACTGTTGAAGTAAATGGCAGAATCTGGCGTCTATATAGTGTTGATTTTGATTCTGATGACTCTGTATACTCAATTCATCTTTATGCAATAAATAAAGAACATGCATCATATAGATTACAAGATTTAAAAGATACAGGCCGTTTATCTGAAGGTGAAATCGTAGAGATATCTGAACGTTAAAGGAGATAAAGAATGAATTTTAGTTTTAAATCTAATAAAGGTAAAATAACTATTAATGGGCAAGATTATGTTGGCGGTAATATGTACATTAATGGAGATAAGGTCATTATTGATGGTGAAGTTGTCATGGAAAGTCTTGTAGGAGATATTAACATCACTGTACATGGAGATGTTGATAAACTTGAGACAGGATCAGGAAATGCTACTGTGTATGGGAATGTGGAAACTGCATCTACCATGAGTGGGGATCTCTTCTGTGAAGTAATTAACGGAAATGCAAAAACTATGTCAGGTGACATTAATGCGAAGACTATTCATGGAAAATCTAACACAATGTCTGGAGATATCAACTATAAATGAGTAAAGTCATCTACTGCTTGTACGATGGGTCAGGCATAGCAGGTTTGGATGCAGCAAAAGCAGGACATTCTGTGTTCTGCTTTAATGCTGATTCTGCTAACCATGGAGCGTATTTTATTAAAATGGATCATCCTAATCTTCATTATATTAATCTTTGGATCGATGAAGACTTTGATGAGAAAAGAAAACTCATGAGCATACCTGATCCAGATTTTATCTTTGCATTCCCAGATTGTACACATGTTGCTGTTAGTGGTGCTCAACATGATAAAACAACCGATCAAAAAGATGAAACTGTAAGATCTGCAAAATACGTTCAAATGTTAGGAGAAAAGTATCAATGTCCTTGGGTTGTTGAGAATCCTGTGTCTCAATTAGCAACAAAATGGAGGAAACCAGATTCATACTTTGATCCATATGAATATGGCGGCTACTTATCTGGCGAAGAAGCACAATTTCACCCTAAAATGCCTAAGTTTGATGCTTATACTAAGAAAACATCTCTTTGGTATGGAAATGGGTTCAAAGTTCCACCAAAGAAACCAGTAGATCACATTGGATATTGTTGGTCCTGGAAACATCTAGGCGGCAAGAGTAAAAAGACGAAGGTTTTGCGCTCATTAACCCCTCGTGGTTGGGCTAAAGCAGTTTTTGAAGCTAACCTGAGTAGTTGATATTTTAACAAAAACATGCTTTATATTTTCACTTAAAAATCTGCACATAGACAACTCCAGCCATAGTTCTTAAATAAGATTAACTGGAGTTTTATTTTATAATATGAGTAGCATTCAAAAGCAATTTGTTTTGTAAAAAGTCAAGTTCGATCTAGCATTTTTGACATTACCTAAAAATAAATCCATAATTTTCTTGATAAAAGTCAAAATCGTGTTTTTATTTTAGCAGATTTGTAGAGAAATAATACTAAAGCCCTTTAATATTTTATATTACCCTACTTTTGAAATAATTACGGCAAAATTTTTTGAAAAATTTTTTGTGGCAAATCCGAAAAAATTGTAGCATTTTGGACACTTGC
>JAGXSC010000064.1 GCA_018334075.1 Actinomycetota bacterium | reverse complement strand
GCCATTTCCCTGCCCGGCGGCGATCGGAGCCGCAAAGGTACTAGACATTAAAAGAATCCCCGCTAGCAACACCGACACAGTACGAACTTTCTTCCTCATTGATTTTTTCGCCCCCTTTAAAAATTACTCTTCAACAACCATTTCCGCGCAGTTATCTCTTCGCCTTACGATTGGAAAAAGTCGCCCTCCCAAAAAGAACATGTCATAGCCCCGCCCCGCGCGTCAATGCTTCTATCGCTTAATGTTTCTGTTAATTTTGTGTGTTACCCCTGAGTCAACTCATAAGCAAACGGCATCGCTTAGTGTTGAAGATGAGGCAAGGCTCACGCTTACCGCCAAAGGCAGATACCTGCTGGTCGCGAGGGTGCGGCAGTTTTTCGTGAGCGTGAACAGCGTTCGCGACCAGGCAAGAGAGTCTTTACCCGCCGAGGAGCGGAAGTGCCCGTTCTCCACGATCGCTGGCAGCACCACATCGGTCGAATGCTTCTGCGTAGCGCCTCATCTGCGGCTCACGCGATTCTGACGAGCTGATGCACGCAAGTCGCAGCCCAGGCCGTTGCGTCGGCATCCAGCTGCGGTTATACTCCGAGTATGAAGACCGCAATCTCCATACCCGACGACGTGTTCGAGGACGCTGAGGCGCTCGCGCGTGCGACCAAGCAATCGCGCAGCCAGCTCTACAGCCGCGCCGTTCGCGAGTACGTCGCGCGCCACGCGCCCGACAGCGTCACGGCCGCGCTTGACACCGTCTGCGCCGAGCTCCCACCGGACACGGGCTTCACGACTGCTGCGGCCCGGCGCACGCTCGAGCGGTCCGAGTGGTGATCGCTCAGGGCGAGGTGTGGTGGGCAGATCTCGGCGAGCCCGCTGGATCGCAGCCTGGATACCGGCGTCCTGTCGTCGTGGTCCAGGGCGACTCGTTCAACCGCAGCCGCATCGCGACCGTGGTCTGTGTCCCGATCACGAGCAACCTGCGGTGGGCGGAGGCCCCCGGCAACGTTTTGCTCGACTGCCCTGACACCGGTCTTCCCAAGGTCTCGGTGGCGAACGTCTCGCAGCCGGTGACCCTCGATAGGGGCGCACTCACCGACAGGGTCGGCGTGCTACCAGAAGCCAAGCTCGAGCTCATCCTGTACGGGCTCGACATCGTGCTGGGGCGTTAGAGGCATCCGGGGGAGCCTATTAGCTCGGTACTGCGCACCATCCTCGGAAGCGAAGTCGATCTCGTGATGGTCGGCGCGCTCAAGAATCGATACATTCGCGACGATGTCAATCGGACGAAGCAGCAGCTCTATGCAGCGTGAACCGCGTACGTACCTCGCCTCGATCACAGGGGCTCGGAGCGGCAGTGTGTCGTGTTGCCTGAAGAGTGGCTGTTGTACGCGTCGCACAACATATGGTGATGAGACAACAGGCCTGATAGACAATTTATATTGACAAAAGTGTTGTCTGAAACTACTGTGTTGCGTATGTTGGATAACACGGCATACCCAGACAACACACCGACCCCGTTCGAGGTTCAGCGAAGGCTTCAGGAGAAGCTACCCCGCACCTGGCGGCTCGACCTGCAGCAGACTGAATCTCAACGGGGCCCTGACGCAATTCTAGAACTCCGGGCGCCTGATGGTCGACGCACGACGATACTCGTCGAGATCAAGCGCCGGTTGGACCCGGTGGCGGTGCCGCGCGTGCTCGAACAGATGCGCGCCTGGGCTGGCTGGTCAGCGATGGGCAGACCGCTGGAAACGCTCCTCGTGGCGGCGCCCTATCTGAGCGAACGCACTCGTGACAAACTGCGCGAGAGCGCCCTCAACTACCTGGATCTCACTGGCAACACGTTCGTGGCCATCGAGGACCCGGCGGTCTACATACGGACGCAGGGTGCGGTGAAGGATCCCAACAGGGCGACTCGGCCGATGCGATCCCTGCGCGGGATGAAGACGGCCCAGATTGTGCGCACTCTGGTCGATGTTCGTCCGCCGCTCGGCGTTCGACAGATTGCGGAACTTGTGCGGACGGACCCCGGCAACGTGTCCCGGGTGCTGGAGCTCTTGGAGCGCGAGGATCTGGTTCGGCGAAGTCCGCAAGGCGGCGTGCAACAAGTCGACTGGGCCGAGCTTCTCAGGGCGTGGTCTCGCGACTACTCGATGACGGGTTCCAACAGATACGCGACCTACCTCGATCCCCGCGGACTCCAAAGCTTCCTTTCGCGCCTGCGGTCGCTTCCGAGCGGCATGCGTTACGCCGTCACTGGCTCGCTGGCCGCAGCTCGGCGCGCACCTGTTGCTCCTGCGCGGCTGGGCGTTGCCTTCGTGGATGATGCCGCCGCCGCTGCTGATGAACTGGGCTTAGTGCCCGCCGAGGCAGGCGCAAACGTGATGTTGCTGGAGCCCAAGGGCGACTTCGTGTTTGACCGGTCGACGACCGATGAAGGGGTGTGCTACGTCGCCCCGAGCCAAGCGGTTGCAGATCTGCTCAAGGGCTCTGGCAGGAACCCGTCTGAAGCCGAGGAGCTGCTGGAATGGATGAGAAGGAACGAAGATGTCTGGCGCGCCTGATGCCGAGTACATAGTCGCGCGCACCGTTCTGCTCGACGCCCTTGAGGCGCTCGGACCCCACCGAGAAGCGGCTGTCCTGGTCGGTGCCCAGGCCGTCTACATCCACACAGGCGACGCAGGTCTTGCCGTTGCTGAGTCCACCACCGACGGCGACTTGGCGCTCGACCCGGCGCGAGTTCCCGAGACCCCGGAGATCGCCGCTGCCATGCGGAGCAAGAAGTTCTTCCGAGATGAGAAGGCGAGCGGGCCAGACATCGGCATCTGGTCATCGCTTCGCGAAATCGACGGCGTCCCGGCGATCGTCAAGGTCGACCTGCTCATGCCCGAGGCAGTCGGCGGAGGGGGTCGCAGAGCAGCCCGGGTGAAGGGCCACGAGGAGGGATCAGTGCTCAAGGTTCGCGGCCTCGAGGGATGTCTGGTCGACCGCACTCCACACGTCATCGCTGCACTCGATGAGTTCGATTCCCGCGCATTCGAGATCATGGTCGCCGGTCCAGCAGCGCTGCTGGTCAGCAAGCTCATCAAACTGAAAGAGAGGACCGCCGAGTTCGAAGCCGGCGGGCGGGACCGACGGAAGAACAAGGACGCTCTGGACGTTCTGCGAATTCTGCGTGCTGCGGACGCCAAGGAGCTGGCAACTACGCTACGTGCCCTTGGAGCTGAAGACGTGTCGGCCGAAGTAACGCGAGAGGCGATGGAGGCTCTGGGTGACCTCTTTGGCACAGCCGATTCGTCGGCAAGTCAAATGGCGGCGGACGCGGCATTTCCCGAGCCGAGGGAGATCATCGCCGCCTCCTGCGCCGCGCTCGTCGGGGACCTCGTTAGCGCTCTGAATACGGGTGAAAGTATGTGATGTGCGGTGAATCCCTACCGATGATCCCCCTCGACATGGGCACGTGTCCCTGAATAACATGGGGTTGCACACTAACATTCTGCGTGTTAGTGTGCACACATGATGTTATCGTCAGCGGAGAAACGCGACATTCAAGAGGGGCTGATAGCGGCGACGGAATCCTATGTCGCCGAGACCATGCACGTGACGCTTGAGCTGTCGCCATGGCCCAGTGCAAAGACCCTGCCGCCGTACCTTCGCAACTCCTATCTCATCTTTCAGGGGCGTCTGGGTGACAGGCGAGCGCTCTGGCTCTTCGCGCGCGATGAGCCAACCCCCGCCGCAATCGAGAAGCACACGTCCTCGCTGTTAGAGCGCTGGCCGGAAGCTCAAGTCGTTGTGTTTGAGAGGCTGCCCTCCTACGCGCGGCGGCGCCTTATCGAGCGCGGCATCGCCTTCGTGGTGCCCGGGACACAGCTCTACCTGCCGGACTTCGGGGTCGACTTCCGATCCCGTGCCCGCCGGCCCACTGAGGTCCGCGACACGCTGCGCCCATCTGCTCAGGCCATGCTGCTCTACCTGTTGCTGCGCGGAGCAGATTCGTCGATCCCCCGAACGGCTAGTGAGCTTGCGCCGGTTCTTGGCCAGACCCTCATGACCGCCAGTCGAGCTGTGGCAGAGCTGGATTCCCATGGGCTCGTGAGCACGCGCAGGGAGGGTCGCACTAAGGAAGTGCATCTCAGCCGAGGGCGTCGTGCGACGTGGGAAGCGGCGCAAGACGTGCTGCAAAGTCCCGTCAAGCGACGACTTGCTGCCGTCGAGGACCAAGTGGCTGCGCACTGTCCCCTGATCGCTGGCCTGAGTGCCCTGTCGCGCCGCTCGATGCTCGCCGAACCGAGTGCTCGGACCTACGCGGTGTCTCACAAGACGGCACAGTCACTGGAGCCGGAGGTCACCATTACGTCTTCGAACCTCGCGGTGGCCGATGAGCCGGGGATGGCTGTCGTCGAAGTCTGGACATATGACCCGCGTCCACTGGCTGTCGCCAACATTGTAGATCCGCTCTCACTGTACCTCTCACTTCGCGAGGATGTGGACGAGCGAGTCGAAGGAGCGCTCAGACAAATGATGGAGGAGTTTTCGTGGTAGGAGGAATGGCGCGGTTCCGTGACCACTTCAGTGCGTACGCTGACCGGTACGTGCTCATCGGCGGTGCAGCGGTGGACATGCTGATGGACCGGGCGGGAATCGACTTCAGGCTGACCAAGGACCTCGACGTTGTCCTTCTCGTCGAATCACTTGACGCCGAGTTCGGTGCAACGTTTTGGGAGTTCATAAGAGCTGGCGGCTACGAGCATAGGCACAAGAGCTCGGGCGCACCCTGCTTCTACCGATTCCATTCGCCATCGGATGGCAGCTTCCCCTACATGATCGAGCTGTTCGCGCGACGCGACGGGCTTATCCAGCTACCCGCCGATACAGTCATCGGACCCCTCCCGGTCGATGAGGAGGTCTCGGGCCTGTCCGCGATCATGTTGGACGATGACTATTACAACTTCGTGCGTTCCGGTGCGGAGGTGGTGGAGGGCGTGCCGCTCTTGGGCGCTACGCACCTGATTCCGTTGAAGGCCCGTGCGTGGCTCGATCTCACGGATCGGCGAGCACGCGGTGAGCATGTTCAGAGCGATCAGATCAAGAAGCACCGCGCAGACGTTGTGCGCCTCTACCAGTTGGTCTCTCCGGAAGAGCGAGTGCAACTGCAGGCGAGCATTGCAGAGGACCTCGCCGCGTTTCTCGAGCGCGCCTTCGTCGATGGCTACGATCCGGGGCGTGTTGGCGTTCAGCGGACAACAATCGGCGACGTGACAACAGCGCTGCGTGAGGTATACGGCTTGGACGGCGTATGACACCGGGGCAAAATCAACGAGAAAGGTAACGTGCACCTGTGCTTTGAAGGCGATTCCGCCGTGGTGCCACGCAGGTGTCGGGGAGCCGCGGTTTGCGGCTCACGCGATTCTGACAGGCTGATGCACGCAAGTCGCAGTCTCGGCCGTTGCGTCGGCCTCCGGCTGTGGTTATACTTCGGGTATGAAGACCGCAATCTCCATACCTGACGACGTGTTCGAGGACGCTGAGGCGCTCGCGCGTGCGACCAAACAATCGCGCAGCCAGCTCTACAGCCGCGCCGTTCGCGAGTACGTCGCGCGCCACGCGCCCGACAGCGTCACGGCCGCGCTTGACACCGTCTGCGCCGAGCTCCCACCGGACACGGGCTTTACGACTACTGCGGCCCGGCGCACGCTTGAGCGGTCAGAGTGGTAATCGCTCAGGGCGAGGTGTGGTGGGCAGATCTCGGCGAGCCCGCTGGATCGCAGCCTGGATACCGGCGTCCTGTCGTCGTGGTTCAGGGCGACTCGTTCAACCGCAGCCGCATCGCGACCGTGGTCTGTGTCCCGGTCACGAGCAACCTGCGGTGGGCGGAGGCTCCCGGAAACGTCTTGCTCGACTGCTCTGACACCGGCCTTCCCAAGGTCTCGGTGGCGAACGTCTCGCAGCCGGTGACCCTCGATAGGGGCGCACTCACCGACAGGGTCGGCGTGCTACCAGAAGCCAAGCTCGAGCTTATCCTGTACGGGCTCGACATCGTGCTGGGGCGTTAGAGGCATCCGGGGGAGTCTATTAGCTCGGCGCTGCGCACCATCCTCGGAAGCGAAGTCGATCTCGTGATGGTCGGCGCACTCAAGAATCGGTTCGCGTTCCCTCGTGAGGTCAGTAACTGACCAGCACGCCTCGATCCCGTAACGTCGCGATGTCGTTCATGGCGGGTGAACCCGCTGTCAGGTCGAGATGGTTGCTGGAAAGACTAACATTATCGCCCCCGCCGAGACCCAGATTGGCGACGAGCGGCGAGAGGTCGGAGACCTGGTTCTCGGAGAGCCCCAGCTCGGTCAGGTTCGTCAGCCCCGCAAGCGGTGAGAGGTCGGAGATCTGGTTCTCGGAGAGCCACAGCATGGTCAGGTTCGTCAGCCCCACAAGCGGTGAGAGGTCGGAGATCTGGTTCTCGGCTAGCCCCAGCTTGGACAGGTTCGTCAGCCCCGCGAGCGGCGAGAGGTCGGAGACCTGGCTGCCGGCGAACTCCAGCCCGGTCAGGTTCGTCAGCCCCGCAAGCGGCGAGAGGTCGGAGATCTGGTTGTAGGAGAGACTCAGCGTGGTCAGGTCCGTTAGCCCAGCAAGCGCCGAGAGGTCGGAGACCTGGCTGCCAGAGAGACTGAGCTGGTTCAGGTTCGTCAGCCCAGCAAGCGCCGAGAGATCGGAAACCTGGCTCTCGCCGAGACTTATCTGCTTCAGGTTCGTCATCCCCGCGAGCGGCGAGAGGTCGGAGACTTGGTTGCCGGAGAGACTCAGGTCGGTCAGGTTCGTCAGCACCGCGAGCGGCGAGAGATCGGAGACCTGGCTGTCAGAGAGCCCCAGCTCGGTCAAGTTCGTCAGCCCCGTAAGCGGCGAGAGGTCGGAGATCTGGCTGCCGGAAAGCCCCAGCTCGGTCAGGTTCGTCAATCCCGCAAGCAGCGAGAAGTCGGAGACCGGGCTCTCGGGGAGAATCAACCCGGTCAAGTTCGTCAGCCCCGCAAGCGGCGAGAGATCGGAGACCTGGTTGCTGCTGAGATCCAGCCAGGTCAGGTTCGTCAGCTCTGCGAGCGGTGAGAGATCGGAGATAAGGTTTTCGTTGAGCCCCAGCTCGGTCAGGTTCACGGCATACTGGAGTCCTGTGAGATCGCTGATCCCGGCCGACTCCGCCCGAAGCTCGGTCAGTGTTGCCATGCCCTCCACCGTGATATCGCCGTAGTACTTGCCGAGTTCCTCCCGGACAGCGCTTTCCAGGCTCGCATCGGGGAATAGCACGACAGCCCCCGGCGGAAGGATACGCGGGACGAGCAGGACGGCGATGACGAGCAGGGCAATAGCGAGGATGACGAGTAACGGCAGTATCTTGCCTCGTAAGCTGCGCATGAGATCTCCTCGATTTTGTGCCAAGCACACCCATATTCCCACCATCGACCCGCTCAGAGATCGCGCTTGGCGAACAGCCGCGCTCCGATGGCGATAAGGATCACAGGATAGGCGGCGGCGTAAATCACCATCCATACACTCGGCGACTCCGCCGGGGTCAGGATGGAGCCCCCGCCTCCGCCCAGCAGTAACAGTCCC
>JAGXSC010000063.1 GCA_018334075.1 Actinomycetota bacterium | reverse complement strand
TGTCGCCGAAAGTCTTGCCGTCTTGGTTCCCGGCGGCAGAATCCCGGTATGCACCGCAACGCCTGAGCCGGGTTGTGCGTCTGGTATCCATGTATGAGGAACTATCGCGCCGTCGATCATCATGACGACACTTGCCGGGTCGAGATTGGCTCCTGAGATGCGGGCGCTGACTTCGCTTACGCTTGAAGAGATAGATGAAGGTGCGGGGCGAAGGTCGCTAAAGGTTATGGGCGCCGTGCGCACTACACTCCACTGCCTGGTCGAGACGTTTCCAAGCGAGTCTTGTGCCCTTACGGTCACAGTGTAAGTGCCTGGGGGCAGATCGGGAATATCAGCGAAGATATCTGCTCGAGCGTAATTTGTTACAGGCATGGCTCCGTCGTAGCATCCACTGCAACAGACCCAATCGATATGGTATGTAAGCGTTGTTCGGTACGCAACTCCCGCAACGCTTACAGTCGCGGTTGCAATGTTATTTGGGTCCTCTACAAGAGCGCTGATCCTGAAAGGACCTGTGACTACTGCTCCGTCTGCAGGAGAGATGTTAGAAATTGTTGGCCCGGAGGCGAGAACATGGGTAGGCGCGTGTAATGAAAGCGCCGTGAATAAAGCAAAGCTCATTAGTAACGCTAAGCGTTTTTTCCCCATGCCTACCTTATTCTGATGTGCACAAAAGCACGCAAATCCATAATAGATAAATTAGTCTGAACGATCAATAGGCAATGTCAGCCGCAAAGGTCATGCTATACCGTTCGCACGACGACAAAATCCGTCGCCCCCGCGCTGCGCGACGCGATACCCGCTGTCACCGCAACTCGATCGCCAGGCTTGGCCACACCGGTCCTCAACAGCATCTCATCGATCGCGATGAGCATTTGCGTGGTTTCCTCGGCAAGTGGGAGTACGACAGGAGTAACCCCCCATACCAGCGCCAGGCGGCGAGCGACTTGCGCAAACGGCGTCACGGCGATGATCGGAACTAGCGGCCTGTGCCCAGCCACCGCACGCGCGGTCGAGCCGGATTGAGTGGCGGTCACTATCGCGACGACCTTGAGCTCCTCGGCAAGCTCTCTGACCGCGGTGCTAACTGCCCTGGTAACATCGGTGGTCGCCTCGCCGGCGTGTCTGGGCCGGGAAGGGCCTAGCGACGCCTCAGCGGTCATCGCTATCGTGGCCATAGTCTCCACCGATTCTGCTGGATAAGCGCCAACAGCGGTTTCCGCCGAAAGCATGACCGCGTCTACCCGCGAGAAGATGGCGTTGGCGACATCGGAAGCTTCGGCGCGCGTGGGTCGTGGCGCCAGGATCATCGATTCAAGCATCTGCGTGGCTACTATCACCGGCGTCGAGCGGTCCCGACACACTTCAATGATTTTGCGCTGGAAAACGGGTACCTGCTCAGGCGAAGTCTCGACACCTAAGTCGCCCCTTGCGACCATCACCGCATCCGAAACCTCAACTATTTCGTCAATGTGGCCCATCGCCTCGTGTTTTTCCACTTTCGCGACGATCGGCACGGTCTCATCGCCCATGAGACGCCGGAGCCTGACGATGTCCTCGGCGCTGCGAACAAACGACTGCGCGACGTAATCGACCTGAGCTTTCAGCCCAAAACGCAAAACTTCCTCATCATAGGAGGTGATGGGATCCACGCTCAAAGTTACACCAGGAACATTGACTCCCTTGCGGCTGACAAGCGTGCCTCCGGTGACCACGCGAGTATAAACATCGCCGCCACTTATCGACTCAACCGAAAGCTCGATGCGGCCGTCATCCACGAGTATGCGATCGCCCGGCCGGAGGTCTTGCGCAAGGCCCTGGTAGGTGACGCTCGCCCCTGAGGCATCCCCGGGGCGCTCCTCGGCAAAGAGGATGAACGATTGCCCTGCCGAGAGTACCGTATCTTTGGCCACGATGCCCATCCGGACTTTCGGGCCCGCGAGATCGAGCATGATGGCCACATGACGACCCGCCCTTTCCGCAGCGCTTCGAACAGCCTTCACGCGCACATCGAGCTCGTCCGGCCGTGAGTGCGAGGCGTTCAATCTGGCGACATCCATCCCCGCAGAAACCAATTCGTCAAGCCGTTCATCAGAGCAGGTAGATGGTCCTATTGTGGCTATGATTTTGGTTCGGCGCACGTCTTGCCCCCGCTTCGGGTCTGATTACTGGACAGATAGCGCACTTTTGCTTTCGGCGGCGGTGAACTACCTCTTACAATACTTCTTTCCCAAAACCCGCATCCGAACCCTTCGGAAGGCGCACCACTTGAATCGCTTCACCCTGAAGTCGCACCGTAAGCTCCTCGCGCGCAAGTCTATGAGCGGCTGTGCGCAAGTTGCCGTACAAGCGCTCGATACCGCGAGGGTCGGTGTCGATGAACACCGCTCGGTCTCCGCCAGCCAGAAAGTAACGAATAAGTCTGGTAGAGGTTCCTCGCGGAACAGGATACGGAACCACTATTCTTGTAACATCTTGCCCCCACTGGTCTGCAGGGTCGACTTGCGCCGGATGCCATCGAGCAACACTCGCGATAAGCAACACGGATCGCTTGTGGAGCTCTAGCGCTTGCTCTCCGTTTGTGACAATCCGCATCCTGACATCGACGCCCTGCCTTGCGATGCTTCTGGCCAGATACGCCCAGTCCAGCGAGCCATCGTCATCCAGCATGAAAACGACCCTGTCGCGCACCCGGATCGCAAGTTGAATGAAGAGGTTATACAGATCCAGTCCTCGGCGTGGAGTAAAGGTCACCACAGCGATGTCGAAGGTATCGTCGTGGAGCAGGTCCTCGACCATCCCCTGGCGAATCGAAAGCCGAGGCGATTCTGCCACATCGCTGGCGAGAAGATGCTGGAGGAGTCCCGCGCTCGGCTCCATCGCAGTAACGTGCCCCGATCGTTCGAGAAGCGGTCGCGTGAGGATACCCGTGGCCGCCCCGACCTCAAGCAGGCGCCCGCCCTCGGGAACCTCCGCGAGCAAAGCCTCGATCAGCTGCGGGAAGAGCCGGCTCCTGCCAAAGTCGATATCGTATTTGTCCGCGAGTCGCTCACGCATAGCCAAAAAAGCATCCAGTGCGGAAGCCGGAGGCTTTTGCCTGCCCCTGGGTGCTTGGCCTTCAGCCATCATCTCGCCTCGCTAGACAGCTTCAACGAGTACGGCGAAACGCCGACTGCCCTGGGTATCGCGAGGATTCGCCGAGCTCCTCTTCTATGCGCAGAAGCTGATTGTATTTGGCGACCCTGTCTGAGCGGGCAGGTGCACCCGTCTTTATCTGACCCGCGTTGACCGCGACAGCCAGATCCGCGATGAAGGTATCTTCCGTCTCTCCGGAGCGATGCGATATGACGCACGTGTAACCCGCTCGCTTGGCCGTCTCGATGCACTCGAGAGTTTCAGTGAGGGTGCCGATCTGATTCACCTTGACCAGGACGGAGTTCGCGACGCAACTCTCGATCCCACGGACCAACCGCCTCGTGTCGGTGACAAACAGGTCATCCCCGACCAGCTGAATGCGATCTCCCAAGCGCTCGGTCAGAAGCTTCCAGCCGTCCCAATCCTCCTCGGCCATGCCGTCCTCGATGCTGATTATCGGATAGCGCTTCACGAGGTCTGCCCAGTACTCAACAAGCTCCGCCGAGGAAAGCGTTCTGCCTTCGCCCTCCAGGTGGTAGGAGCCCCCGCGATACACTTCTGTCATCGCCGGATCCAACGCAAACGCGACCTGCTCGCCGAGGGTATATCCGGCACCAGTCACCGCCTGCGAAATCACCTCGAGAGCCGCTTCATTGTTCTTGAGATTCGGCGCGAAACCGCCTTCATCGCCGACGCCCGTGCCGAGGCCTTGCTCGCGAAGGACGCCTTTGAGGGTGTGGTATATCTCGGCGCACCAGCGAAGTCCCTCGGCGAAGGTGGAGGCGCCGACCGGGACGATCATGAACTCCTGTAGATCGATGTTGTTGTCGGCGTGAGCGCCCCCATTGATGATGTTCATCATGGGAACCGGCAGCGTGTGGGCGTTGACCCCGCCGATGTAACTGTACAGGGTAAGCCCTGTCGACTCCGCCGCTGCCCTCGCGTTAGCCAGAGAAACGCCGAGAATCGCGTTTGCCCCCAGGGCTGCCTTGTTCTCCGTTCCGTCAAGTGCAAGAAGAGTCTCGTCGATCAGGCGCTGGTCGGTCGCGTCGAGACCCACTATTTCGGCCGCGATGATCTCGTTGACATTGTGGACTGCGGCACGAACTCCCTTGCCCCCATAGCGCAAGTTTTCGGTGTCGCGCAGCTCCAACGCCTCGAATGCGCCGGTGGATGCCCCGCTAGGAACAGCGGCGCGACCGAACGAGCCGTCTTCCAGCACTACCTCGACTTCGATCGTCGGATTACCTCGAGAGTCCAGGATCTCCCTGCCAAACACATCGGCGATATTGCTCATTTACTGTCCTGCCCTTCCTTTTTCTTCGCTTCAGCCCACAGCGCTTCGAGCTCTTGAGCGCTCATCGAGTGCAACTTTTCGCTCCTCTGGTCAGCAGCGCTTTCCATATCCTGCCAGCGACCCTTGAATTTCGCACAGCTTGTCTTTAGTGCCTCTTCGGCGTCTATTCCTTGCTTTCGTGCGAGATTGACGACAGTAAACAACAGGTCGCCGACCTCTTCGGCTGCCTGTGGAGATCCGGGAGTGACCGCTTTGAGCTCGTCGATCTCCTCATGTATCTTTGCCCAGACATCATCTATGGTCTCCCACTCGAAACCAGCGCCGACCACCTTGCGAGAGATGCTCTGCGCAAGCATAAGCGCAGGTAGCGATGTTGGTACATCGTCGAGCAGTCCACCTTGGTTCTCTTCCAGCTTTATCGCATTCCAGCCAGCAGTAACCTCCTGCGCTGTATTGGCGACAGCATCGCCGAATACATGAGGATGCCGTCTGCGTATCTTCGTTGTTATGCTAGAGATGACGTCCTCGATGGTGAAGCATCCGCTTTCAGTGGCGATCTGAGAGTGCAAAACGACTTGCAGCAGCACATCGCCGAGCTCCTCGGCGAGCTTGTCAGGGCTCCCCGATTCGATGGCAGCGATCGTCTCGTGAGCCTCTTCCAAAAGATGCCGGCGCAGCGAAAGGTGATTCTGACCCCTGTCCCAGACACATCCGTTCGGACCCCTGAGATGCTCGATGAGCCTCACGAACTCCTGAAATCCCGCTGGCGGCCTGATGCGCCGTGGACCCAGATATAGTGTCATGCCTGGCGAAACATCCATGCCAGCCAGGTTCGTGATGCACGCCATGGACAGAGAGAAGCCGCCATCCTCGAGAGTCGAGGCTACCACCACATCGTGGTCGGGTGAGTAAACCTCGGTCAACCGCTCGGCGAGCTTGGCCAGCGTCAGGCGATTCCTGATACCCGCTATAACAAGATGCGAGGCGCGATGAGAAAGTAAGGGCTTGTAGGATCGCGCATCCATGATGTTGAGATCCGCTGTCAAGTCGATATCGAACGCCATCAAAATGATGTACAGGGATGAGAGTGATGGAAAAACTCTCACACTTGTCCCCGTCTTTAGCAGTAGTTCCGAGAGCAATCCATGCCTGAGAAACGGATAGCCGTTCGTAACGTATGCGACATCGCCGGCAGCAGCAATGTCGGCAAGCAACTCCACAACCCGACCAGTGCCGGGGGTATCCGACAGACCAAGGTCACTGAAGGTGGTGTGCTCTATGCCCGCTTCACTTAGCATCGCACTGACCGAGCCGTCGGCCCTCGACACCACAACCTGCTGTGCTCGACGAAGCTTTTCTGCGGTATCGGACGACAGTACCTTACCGCTGTCTGACCCCGCGCCGATAATCGTTATCGAGCCCAAAAGATTCTGCCCCTCCGCTCCCAAGAACCTATGGCTGCCCCGAACCGCCTTCCTCGGCTGGTGTATCAGCCGCAGGCTTTAGATCAGGAATCACGTACTCTATTTCAGCATTCTCTCTAAGCTCGGCAAGAAACTTCTGGTAGGCCTCGGCGTTCCGCTGCTGAGTGATGCTCTGCTCAATCTGCTCGGTCACCTCATCGAGCGGACGAACCCGCTCCTCGCGCCTCTCGGCAGCCTTGATTATGTGCCAGCCAAACTGAGTCTGCACCAGATCGGATATCTCGTTTATCTCGAGGTTCTCAAGAGCCTGCTGAAACTCCGGGACATAAGGCACCGTGGGCCAGCCCAGATCTCCGCCGTTCGCCGCAGAAGCCGGATCCTTCGAGTGCTGGGTTGCCAGCTCAGCGAAGTCAGCGTCATCGCGAAGCTGGGCGAGAACACTTTCGGCCAGGGCCTTTTCTTCCGTATTGAACAGTATGTGCGATGCGCGGACCGCAGCCGCCTCGGTGAACTGAGCCTTGTTGGCCTCGTAGAACTCCTTGATCTCCGCCTCGCTTACCTCAACGGCGGGGCTGATCTCGGCCAGCAGGAGCTCTGTCAGGATCTGGTTTCGGATCTCGTCCTTGAGGTCCTCGAGTGTCATACCGGATTGCTCAAGGGCCTGCTCAAACTGTGCGGCCTCCTGGAACCCGGCCTTCAGCTCATCGACTCGCTCCTGGACCTGGGCGTCGGAAACGGTGACTCCGCGCTCCTCGGCGGCCTGCTGCCAGAGTATCGTGTTTATCATGCTGTCGAGGGTCTGCTGTCTGAACTCAAGCAGCCGACCTTCTCCGTCGAGCCCCTCAAACATCTGAGGATACATTTCCCTTAATTCCTCGACTTGCTGATCGAGATCCGCCAGATTGATGGCCTCGCCATTTACGCGTGCCGCGATCTCACCGCCCCCCGCACCCCCCGCGCAACCGAAGGTTCCAAAGGCAAGAGCAGCGACTAGCATTGAAGTGATAGTGATCCGGAGAATACTCACAAGCCCTCCTATATTGTCATTCGTTGTCAGCTTTCACGAAGTATAACATTTAGAATCTCTTGCGCAGCCTCTACCGCAGAACCTCCATACTTTAAATTTTTCGTAAGCGTGAAGTCCTTTTCGGAGAGCACAGCTCCCGCCGAGATAAGACTTTTTCGGGTCGCCGGGCCAGGACGAACCGGTGCCAGTTGTAACCTATCGCGCACGACCGCAACGCGCGTCACTTCGGCCTGGGCAGCAAGTATTTTGATCTTCGCCAGGGCCACAAGGTTTTGGGCTGGCTCGGGAGCGTCGCCATAGCGCTCAAGCAACTCCCTCTCGATCTGCTCGAGCGCCTCCAGACCGGTCGCTCCCGCAAGTCTTCGGTAGAGCCTCACCCGCTCGTCGACCTCGGTCACATACCCTTCCGGCAGAAACGCCGCTACCGGCAGATCGATCCTGACCTCCGGAAACGCGACGACCGGCTCACCGCGCGCCTCGGCTACCGCCTCGCGAAGCATCTCCACAAACAGATCGAAGCCGACCGCGTTGAAGTTTCCGCTCTGTTCTCCGCCGAGAAGCGATCCCGCTCCGCGAATCTCAAGATCCCGCATCGCGATCTTGATCCCGCTGCCCAGCTCGGCGTTCTCCTGAATAGCCGCCAACCGCTCCACGGCCTGCTCGGTAAGCGCATCGATCTTCGGGAACATGAAGTAGGCGAACGCCCGAACATGACTCCTTCCGACTCGGCCTTTCAGCTGATAGAGCTGAGACAGCCCCAACCGTTGGGAGTCCTCGATGATCAGTGTGTTCGAGTGCGGGTTGTCGATTCCACTCTCTATGATCGTGGTGGCCACCAGGATGTCGAACTCCCCTGCCGAGAAGCTCTCCATGATGTGCTCGAGCCGCTTCTCGCTCATCTTTCCATGCGCGACGCCTATTCTCGCTTCAGGTGCTACCGCGAGTACGCGTCTTACGGCGTCATCGATTCCGCCGATGCGATTTGATACATAGTAGACCTGCCCGCCGCGCTCCAGCTCTCGGCAGACAGCCTCGGAGACGGTAGCTTCGTTCCACTCGCAGACACAGACCTGGACGGGATGCCGGTTTGCCGGAGGTGTGTCGATCACGCTCATATCCCTCACGCTCGACAGCGACATCTGCAGCGTCCGGGGTATCGGGGTCGCCGACATGGCCAGCACGTCAACCTGCTCACGGAGGTTCTTTAGGTGCTCCTTGTGCTCGACGCCGAATCGCTGCTCCTCATCGATGATGACCAGTCCTAGGTCACGGGGCGAAACGTCTCGCGATAGAAGTCTGTGCGTGCCGATAAGAACGGCGACTTCGCCCTTGGCGAACCCTTCAAGTGATACCGCCTGCTGGGCCGGGGTTCTGAACCTTGAAAGAACCTCCACCCGAACACCGAACGGCTCGAAGCGCTCAGAGAAGTTTATGAAGTGCTGCTGTGCCAGAATCGTCGTCGGGCACAAGATCATCACCTGCTTGTTGTCCATGGCGGCCTTGAACGCGGCCCTAATGGCTACCTCTGTCTTGCCATAGCCGACATCTCCACAGATAAGGCGATCCATCGGCGAGTCGGACTCCATGTCTTCCTTCACATCAGCGATAGCCGATAGCTGATCAGGGGTCTCGATGTACGGGAAGGCCGCCTCCATCTCGCGTTGCCACGGAGTGTCGGCAGAAAACGCGTGGCCGGTGACCGAGGCTCGCCTGGCGTAGAGGTCCACCAGATCGAACGCGAGCGTGCGCGCCGCCTTCCTGGCCTTGCTCGTCGCTTTCGACCAGTCGGCGGTGTTTAGCCTCGTGATGCGCGGCATCGTCCCCTGCGGGCCGACGTACTTGCTGACGCGGTCGATCTGCTCGACGGGGACGTAGAGCCTGTCGCCCTTGGCGTATACCAGCACAAGATACTCGCGCTCAACGCCGAGAACCTCTTTGCGCCCGACCTCCTTGAACAGCGCTATTCCGTGAGACGCATGAACCACATAGTCGCCGGGAGTGAACGCGAACTTGACCTTGGAGGGATCGACTTCCGCGGCGTTTCTCCTGGTGGCAGTCGATCTGGGCTGAATGTCATCGATGCTCACAACGGCCAACCGGGCCTCCGGCATGATGAATCCAGCGGGCAGTTCAGCCGAGGAAAGACGCGCCGTCACACCTGCGTCGGCAAGCGCGGAGCGCAGTTTCTCGCGCGACCTTTGCCGAGGCGCGGTAAGAACAACGGTGTAGCCTTTCTCGGCAAGAGAGCGCATGCCGGTCACAAAGCGCTCCTGGGTGTCGAGCGCCTCCGGCCGCCTGGCGGAAAACTTCGCGTCCACCGACCCTTCACCAGCCAGCAGCGAAAGCATCGTCATCCTCGGAAAGGAGCCGAAATCTAGCTCTCCGGGGGAGATGAATCGCTCCTCCACAGACGTTTTCGAGATGGCCGCCGAGGAGAGCTCGTCGTATCTCTTTGCGGCGTCGATAAAGAGTGAGGCCGGCTCGACCAGAACAACCGCCGCTTCGGGCGAAAGGTAGCTGGTAAGCCCGGTAAGACTCTCGGCCAGACCTATCTGAGCGACCTCGCCGCACCTGAAGATCTCGAGGGCTTCGATATCCCCGATGCTCTGACCTGTGGACGGCACATACTTTCGAAGCGTCTCGATCTCATCGCCGTAAAGCTCGGCACGCACGGGATGCGAAATATCGCCGGGGAACACATCGAGGATGCCTCCCCTGATCGCAAAAAAGCCTCGTTCCGACGCGATTTCAGCTCTGGTGTATCCCATGCGCTGAAGCCTGCGCGCCACCTCCTTCAGGTCTAGCGGCGCTCCAGCCGCAAGCACCAGCGGATCGAATAGGCGCGACTCTGGCGACGGAAGCCTTTTGAGCAGCGAACGCGCACTTGCCACGACGATATTCGGGCGACCCTCCATGAGCGAGTAGAGAGCGCTTGCCCTGTTGCCGGCGAGTTGCCACTCTGGCGATTCGGTGCTTCCGGGCGCAACTCCGAACTCGGGAAAGCGAAGGACGCTCTGCGGGCCGAGAAACGCCGCGAGCTGATGCGTGAAGCGCCTCGCGCCTTCCTCGCCGGGCACTATACACAGCAGAGGCCGCGGGCGTAGCGTGAACAGCGCCGATGCAAGCAGCGGACGAATGAGGCCGGGCGCCATGAGCGTGACATCAGCGCCTTGCTCGGCAACTCTTTTAACCGCCGAAAACTCGGCGCACGATCTCAAAGAAGGTAGCAGTTGGTCGATGAGGGCCATCTATCGCGTTCTCCTCGCGGGCCGTCGCGGGCTCATGTAGGGTAGCCGCCGGTAACCGGAGCGTCAAGAGAACCAAACTGATATCCTTTGCGTGGATCGATCCGGCCTTCAGAAAGAGACGGAAAGCCCATGAATCCAGAGTCGGCGATAGCATTGCCCGCCGAGAAACGCCGAGCCCTTGCCGCCATCTACGCCGAGCGACTGGCGCAGGCTTATGGCGACCCTCGGCCCGCTCTGCACTATCGAAATTCCTTTGAGCTTCTGCTTGCGGTCATTCTATCGGCGCAAACCACCGATGAAGCCGTCAACCGGGCAACACCGGAGTTGTTCGCCGCTTACCCGACGCCGGCGGCTTTGGCCGACGCAGAGCAGGCCAACGTCGAAAAGCTGGTGCACTCCCTGGGATTCTTTCGGCAGAAGGCGCGCAACATAATCGCGACTGCGCGGATGATCACGACTGATTTCGACGGCCAGGTACCAGACGCTATGGAGGAGCTCATCCAGCTGCCGGGCGTGGCGCGAAAGACGGCGAACATCGTACTTGGCGCCGCTTTTGGCAAGGTAGTGGGCATAGCCGTAGACACTCATGTGTTTCGCCTTGCGCACAGACTCGGCCTGTCTACCGAAAAAACGCCCGACAAGGTGGAGCGCGACCTGATGGACGTCCTTGGGCCGAAAAAGTGGTACCGCGTCAACTACGATCTGATCTGCCACGGCCGAGCTGTCTGCACGGCCAAGAAACCGGCTTGTGAGGTCTGCTTTCTTTCAGACGTCTGCCCGAGCGCCTATCAGGTCACTGCGAAGGTGCGCCGCTCAAAATAAAGAGGGTGATCCAGACGCCCATCCCGACGACGACCAGGAAGCCGGCAACAGCCCAGACGCGCCGGTAGCGCATGTATCTGTCGTACTCGGCGATCGTTTGCACACGGCGCAGCGCCAGAGAATCGGCAAGCCGGGCGTATACCGTCTGCAGCGCCAGTGTCGCAACCGCCATGCCGCCACCCGCCACAGTGGTCCACGCACCCAGCGTACTCTCGCTTCGCAGCATGTTGTCGACGAACACCCACGCCGGAAGGAACAGCACACCCCACCACTGCCGATTCACTATGCCCCATATCGGAGGGATGAAAAATGCCCCCCAGTTGAACTTTGGGATCTCCAGCCGGACGGACTCCTCCGTGGACGACGCCTCGCCGCCGACAATGTCGTCGGGAATGTGGTTCTCGGCGCTCACCCCAGCCAGCCTGCGAGAAAAGCGGCGATAAATATCGCGGGAAGCATGTTGCCTACCGGAAACCTTTTGACTCCCGAAAGGTCCAGCCCGATCGCGAAGATCAACGCGCCTCCGGAAGCGCGAATGGCGTCTATGACAGCGGGAGTGATGATCGGCTCGATGGCTCCGGCTCCCGCCGCGATTCCGCCCTGCAAGATCAGGATCGGGAGAGCCGACAGGCCAACCCCGGCTCCTAGCGTCGTGGCAAGGGCGATCGAGGCGATCCCGTCGAGCATCGCCTTGAGATAGAGTAGCGAAGGATCACCCAGTCCGTCCTGGATCGAGCCTAAAATCGTCATCGCGCCCACGCCAAAGAGCAGTGATGCGGTGACGAAGCCCTCCACCAGCGTCCGGCCCTTCTCCCCGGGCTCTCTGGATCTGCCCGGCGACAAAATTGGCGAGCGCACAGCGGCTGCTTGCAGCACCTTGCCGACGCGTTCGAGATGATGCTCGATCCGGATCGCCTCCCCCAGCAGCGAGCCTAAGACGAGCGAACCGACGAGCACTATCGCGGCGTAGTCGCCGAGATGGCTTTTCCCCAAGGCGCTCAATCCGCCGATACTCATCCCTGCCCCGATGATCATGGTCGAGATACCGATCGCGACAAAGGCGATGCTCCTGAACCTCTCGGATATCAGGCGGCCGAAGATCAGTCCCAAGGCCGTGCCCGCGAGTATCGCCAGGACGTTGACTATGACCCCTGTTCCGGGCATTTAGCTCCCTTCACTCATACGCAATCGCATCGCGTACGCTCACTTGAGACGCACGGTAGGCCGGAAGCAGGCTGGCGGCCACAGCCACCACAAGCACTGCCAACAGGCACCACACGACCCCCTGCCAGGAAAAAGCATACACGAGCGGCAGATCCATCGCTCCTGAGAGCATACGAACCAAAGCGAGGCTCATCGGCCAGGAAATTACAGCGCCGATGGCCCAGGCCAGCAGTGCGATCACCACACTTTCGGTGATGAAAATCGAGTAGATCGAGCGATGGCTCGCGCCAACTGCCCTCATGACGCCTATCTGTCTTTGGCTTTCGAGAACGTTGATAGTCATCGTGCCGGCCAGCCCAATAACGCCTACTGCGGCGAGCAGTCCGCCCATTATAGCGAGGAATGTCACCAGGATGCCAAGCTGTTCGGCCAAGGTATCGCGCTCTTCAACCTGCGTTTGCGTCGATAAGACCTGGATTCCAGCGTCTTCATAGTGCCGAAGCAGATCGCTTACAGCCTGTTTCTGGGCACTCTGATGGCCAAAAATGGTATTCGTAAAAACCCGATTCACTAAGTCTCTATCGTTGAGCATCGCGTCCAGCTGCTCCATCGGCGCAAAGACGACCGCGCCCATCATGCCGGTAGACACTACGCCTGCAACTCTCCACTCCTGGGTGATTCCGGCAATCTCAAGCTCCACACTTCGGCCAACCGAAAGCTCGGGCTCAGCTTCAAGAGCATCTGTGTTGACTACTATGGCGTGAGTATCATCGGGCTCAAGCCAACGTCCCTGCTCCATCCGCGGAGCGACAAAGGGGCTCTCGGGAGCGAGACCCACGAAGCTTACCGCATCCCCCTCGGTTCCGTCGCTTCGCTGAAGGATCGCGCTTGTTTCCAGCATCCCTTCGGCAAGCGTCACGCCGGTTCCTCGCTCGGCGATATCGAGCACTCGCTCCTTTGGCTCGAATCCGCTCAGTGTAAGGCGCGCATCGAAACGCCACACGCTCAATGTGTCCACCGTCTGCAATATCGAGCTTCTCACCGTCAGCACGCTCATGAGAACCGCAGCCGCAAGCGTCAGTGTCGTCAGCGTAAGCGCCAGTCGCCCCTTGCGCAAAAATGTGTTGCGCAGACTCAGCGCTATCGGCCTGGGCAATCCGCGCAAAAGTCCCAGCAAGCGGTCGATCAAGCCATGCCCGAAAACGGTTCGCGAAAGCCCTGTTGCAACAAGTGCCCGTGCCACCGGCATCTTCGTCCCCGCCCTAATAGGAACGATCGCGGAGAGAAGAGGCGAGCCGATGCCCATGACTACGCCGATCACAATTACATATAGCGGTGGCTCGTACGTCGTGATCCTGAAGTTGAGCAGCTCGGCACCGAATCCCGCAAACCACTGGGCGGCCAGAATCCCCGTAGGGAGCCCGAGCGCGACTGCGAGTATTCCGTAGGCCAGTACCATGCCGATGTACATCGAGTTGATCTGTGACGTGCTCCCGCCGATGGCCTTCATTATCCCGACCTGTCGCACCTGCTGAGACATAAAAGCCTGAATGGTGGTCACAACCAGAAAGCCGGAGAGGAGCATGCTCAGGGCCCCCAAAGCCAGCAGCAGCAAGGAGATTGCCCTAAATATATCTCCGAGAAAGTGGCTGCCAGGCTCCGGAACGTCGAAGTGCAGAACCCGAATGCCCCTGCTGTCCAGGACGTCTTCTCGTACTGCCGTTACAAGGGTCCCCGCTTCCGATCTCGTGATCTCCCTATCTTCGGCCAATACCGAGATCATGTTGTATCGGTCCGGCTCATCGATAAGCGCAAGTGTTTCCATCGAAATGAAGCCGGTCGAATACCCCACAAAGTGGGCCGGAAACGCATTGATGTCATGCGCAAAGCCTGCGACGCGAAGCGGCACGTGCTTCCCCTCGCGAGTCTCGACGGTAACGATATCTCCCGCCGAAAGATCGTGCATAGTCAGGACGGACTGCTCGAGGAGCACCTCTCCTCTCGGCGGAGGCAGCGAGCGATCCTGAAGTACCTTAAAGCGTCCTGTCTGCTGGTTCTCGAAATCGGGAACCGCTTGTAGCTGTATGGTGCTCCAGTTGGCCGGAGCCCCCTCTTTTGGCGCGGACCCAATCACGAACCTGAGTGAAGTCACTCGGCGGCCTTCTGCTGCCCGCACGCCCGCAACGCGATCGACAGCGTCCACCACATCATCATCGGCGTTCATGACCCATATCGTGGCGGTCGGCGGGTTGGAGTCCTCGAACACAGCTTCGAACTCTCGCAGCAGTACGCCTCGAGCGCCGAGCACCACAATGATCGCGAATATCCCCACGGAGATGGAGAGCACGACAAGCAGCGAGCGGAACTTGTGCCCCGCGAGGTCCCGCAAGACTTTACGCCACCGCGGTGCGACCACTAGCGAAGCTCCTCGGAGGCTATCTCGCCGTCAACAACGTGGAGCGCACGGCGTACGCGTGATGCCAAATCGCTGTCATGAGTCACCATCACGATAGTCTTGTTTGCATCCACCAGCCTCTCGAAGAGGCCGAATACGGACTCGGCGGTCCTCGAATCGAGGTTGCCGGTAGGCTCATCGGCGGCGATGATCGGCGGGTCGTTGGCCAGGGCCCTCGCGATAGCAGCCCTTTGTTGCTGCCCCCCAGAGATAGCGCTCGGCAACTTGTATGCCTGGTCGGCCATCTCCACCTGCTCGAGAAGGTGCATGGCTCTTGCGGGACGTTCCGCCGGATCGTAAACGTTACAAAAATCCATGGGCAGCATCACGTTTTCGATCACGGTCAGCGTCGGCAGAAGTTGAAAGAACTGAAAAACCACGCCTATGGTCTTGCCGCGCCATATTGCCAGCCGGTTTTCGTTCAGGGAGTGAACTGATGCGCCTGCAACCTGAACCGAGCCTTCGGTCGGATGATCGATGCCTGTGATCATGTTGATCAGCGTTGTTTTGCCCGACCCTGATTTGCCGATCAATCCGACGAACTCACCACTGCATACGCGCAGGCTCACACCCTTGAGGGCGGTAAAGGGCACCTCGCCGGTATCGTACACCTTGACGACATCGGAAAGCTCTATCAGACCTTCGGCCCCGAAGGTCATATTTGAGTTGTCAGAAATCACGATCGTACCGATTTCCCTTCTGAGCCCCGATTACACCAGGCTATCTGGTGCTCACACTCCGCCGGGCCGGCGACGCGAGTACACAACAGCCATCACCGCGAACGCGGCGAAAAGTACAGCTGCCAGCACCAGCTTCCACATCTGCGGGGGCCGCGAGATCGGCTGTCCCTCAGATATTACCTGCACAATTTCGGCGTGAACATCGAAATCCCCGCCATGCTGATCACAGGCGATGTTCACAATGCCTGTGATCCGGACTATATCACCGCTGTGCTTGTACGAGCCGAAGTCGTCGATAAGCGCCGCGTCCGCATTGCGCATGTAGACTCCGACCGCCACAGATTCACCCAGCAGATTGACCCAGCGATGCTTCGCGTCGGCCCGAAGGTCTTCGCCGATAGCCTCTCCCTCAATGGTCACTCGCGTTCCGTCGAGATCGCGATCGATCTTGATCAGTTCGTCCGGAGTAAAGGCCTGCCTTCCATGAGCCTGGCCGATGAGGACAGCTGACAAAACAATCGTCAATGCCAGGATAGCCGCCGGACGCCTCATCGCTTGCCCTTATTCGCCGGGGCTAGCGAGAGTGCCACCTGCGCGAACAGCACGAACACCGCGATGAACTCCAATCGACCGGCCCACATCTGGAAGATGTAGAGGAGCTTCAGCCCAGCTGGCATATCCGGACTGGTTATGCCTGCCGAAAGACCAACGTTGGCCGTGGCGGAAATCGATTCGAACAACGCCTCGGCAGAGCCGTAACCGTAGGCCGTACCGATCAAGGCCCCAGTGATATAGGTCAGGACGTACAGGATAAATACGATAGCCGAAGCGCTCGCGATCTCTGGAGTCAGGAACTTCTCGCCTAGGTGATGAAATCTGGTTGTCACTACCGCCGAGCGTGGCGACGTCGCCGCCTTGATCTGATGAAAAACCGTCTTGATTATCATACCCAAGCGCAGCGCCTTGATGCCACCTGCTGTGGAAGACACGGCGCCGCCCGCGGCCATAGCCAGAAGTATTGCGGCAATCGCCCCGCCGCCGTAGTCGGTAATCCACTGGGAGGAGTAGATGGATTGGTGCCCCGTGCCGGTGTGCGCGGAGATCACATGATAGGTACCCTTGCGCAGGATCTCAAAGGGCCCATCGAATGCGGCTGTCGCGCCCAGAGCGAGTGCGACAAGCGCGGACAGAATGAATGTGTTCGTTGCCAGAACTCTGGTTTCGATGTTTCGCCAAAGCTCCGCACGATCGCCTCGCCACACCTGCGCGTGGAGATTGAAGTTCATGGCGCCTGCCACCATCAGAAACACCGTGACCGCCTCGAAGAGAAAACTGTGATAGTAAAGCGCGTTCATCGACTGAGGGGCAAAACCACCGGTGTCATAGGCTGCCACCGAAATCCAAAAGGCATGTAACATGCCTCTTGCGGCATCCATTCCAAGATGAAGATTGACCAGAGTAAGAGCCACGGTACCTATCAGGACATAGGCGGCAGTCACGAACCAGATGAACCTTGCGGTGTGAATCACATTTGGCATAATCCGCTCTTCGCGACCTTCGGCCAGATAAAGCGAGAAGGCGCCGGAGCGTAAACCTATCGCCAGTGAAAGGGCCGCCACGACAATTCCCTGGCCTCCTATGAGATGCATCAGATGTCGCCACATGTTGTGTGCGTTCGCCATGTGATCCAGGTCGACCGCCACGGTCAGCCCGGAGGTGGTAAGCCCGGACATCGCGTCGAAGAGCGCGTCCAGGTAACCGGGATAGTTTGGTGACAGCCACATCGGGATCGCCGCTACCAGCGATGCGGCAAGCCAGCCAAGGGCCGTCAGCGTAAGTGCATGGGTATGGTTCACCTTGGGGTTTTCGACTCTCGCAAAACGCAGCGCGGCACCTATCGCCAGCGCGGCGGATGCTCCGACCAGGTAATCAAGCGCGGCGTTCCACTCCTGAAACAGGATCGCTGTAACCAGCGGTATCACCATCAAAACACCGATGCCGATAACGAAAAGCCCGGTGTAATAGAGTACTATCCGGATATCTTTCCAGTGCATCCTGAGCCACACGGCTTTGTCCTGACCTAAAAGACTCGCGCGAGCAGCAAGGTCATACCGGCCAGCACCAGAAAGAAAGCCGCAAACACGGCAATCTCGGCAGCCAGGCCACTACGCCAATGCTCGAATGGGCTTTGGAACCGATGTGTCCTCACAGATTACCTTTCCGTTCGGTCGAATGTGACCTTCTCCGAGAAGTAGTATAGACCTGACGTGCGGCCAGTTCATCAAGTTCGGCGCGCAAGGTGTGCCAGCTCCTCAGTCTCCTCTCGGAGATCTCGCCGGTTTTCACGGCTTCGATCAAGGCGCAACCTGGCTCGGACACGTGCTTGCAATCGGCGAACCGGCACCCTTGTGCAAGCTGCTCGATGTCACTGAACGCGAGTTTCATGCCCCTTTCCGCGCTCCACAAAGAAAGCCCCCTCATCCCGGGCGTGTCGATGACGACTCCCTCGCCGGGCAGAGGAAACATCTCTCGCGCGACTGTGGTGTGCCGCCCTTTGTCATCGAAGTCGCGCGTCTGGTTCGTCGCCGCCAGCTTCTCGCCCATCAGGCGGTTGACAAGCGTCGACTTGCCCACACCAGAACTGCCGAGAAGCGCGGCTGTCATGCCTGGCTGTATATATCGGCGGATCTCATCGATACCCTCGCCTGTCACAGCGCTTTCGACGATGACCTCGACTCCGCCGGCGACCTCACTCGCCAGAGCCGCACCGCGCGCGGGATCCTCCACCAGGTCGGCCTTGGTCAGCACGATAACAGGGGCTGCGCCGCTGTTCCACGCTAGGACCAGCTCGCGCTCGAGCCTGTTGACGTTGACGCCCGATCCCGAAAGAGATTGCATCACAAAGACGATGTCGATGTTCGCGATCAGCACCTGCTGGCCGGATTCCGATCCGGGATCCTTTCGCGAAAACTCACTTGATCGCGGCAATACGGATTGGATCACGGGCCTGTGTCCCTCAGGGCACAAGAGCGCGACCCAATCTCCGACGACAGCCAGACACGTCGCCTTCTTGGGGCCTTTGCGCAGGTGGGAGGCGGGCTCGGCGCGAATAAACCCCGAGTCCGTGACGACTATCGGCATCCCCCGGTCGACACGCGCCACCCTGGCCAGGATCGTCCCTTCCTCGGCGTAAGACTCAAACATCTCCTTGATCGCCGAAGAGTACCCGAATTGACCGAGTGTACCCATATCCTCACTAGCATCTATGATGAGATCAGTCACGACTCCTAGATTACCATGTCAGCAGGGGGAATCCACATCCTCTGACGTCACGAGGGCCAGTACGGTGTCGGCAAACAGGTTGGGTAAGATGTTTCGCGGCTTGGCGTCGCTGCTCCAAGCCGAGACAGTCAGCGGTATTTCCCTGACGATTACACCGCCACAAGCAGCCACGAACTCCCGGAAGTCTTTCAGGGTGGTATGGTGGATGTTGGGGGTGTCGTACCAGGTGTAAGGGATCGACTTTGATACCGGCATACGGCCACGAAGCGTCAGGTAGGCCCTGATGCGCCAGTGCCCGAAGTTGGGAAAGGTGAGCACACCGCACCTACCCACCCTCAGCATCTCTTTTAGGACAAAAGCTGGCCTGCGGACTACCTGAAGTGTCTGGGAAAGAACCACTACATCGAAGCTTCTGTCGGGAAACGCTCCCAGTCCCTCGTCGAGGTCGCCTTGAACGACCGATAAACCGCGCCCAATTGCAGTCGCAACCCGGTCGGGCAGTATCTCTATTCCCCGGACCTCGCAATCTTTCTCTTTCCCAAGATGCACCATGAGCGAACCGTCTCCGCAACCCAAGTCAAGGACCCGGCTGCCAGCGGGGATGATGTCCTTGACGAGCCGCAGGTCGGCCCGCAACAGATCAGCGGTGGTCATGAAGTCACCCTCTCCGAATACACGCTAGCCAAAAAGGGCACAACGAATGATCCTTGCCGTTCGGGCTCGAGTAGGAATGCGTCGTGCCCATAGGGGCTTTCAATCTCAGCGAAGCTGACATGCGCACCGGCCTCACTGAGCGCATCCACGATCTGACGCGTCTCGCGTGTCGGAAAAAGCCAGTCACTTGAGAATGTCAACAGCAGAAAACGCGAGGTTATCCCTCGCAAGGCGTCTGTGAGCGAGCCGGCCTTTCGCGAAAGGTCAAAGTAATCCATGGCTTTCGTCATGTATAGATACGTGTTCGCGTCAAACCGCTCCACAAACTTCCGGCCCTGATGGGCAAGGTAGCTCTCGACCTCAAACTCGGTCACGAAATCAAACGCATGCCCATCGGGCAGGGCTAGTCGGCGACCGAACTTGTCCCGCATCGACTCCTCGGACAGATATGTGATGTGCCCGATCATCCTCGCTATCGCCAGGCCGTGTTCAGGTTGCCCTTCGTCGTGATAATCGCCGCCCATAAACCCAGGATCGCCGAGAATGGCCCTGCGGCCCACTTCGTTGAACGCAATGGATTGCGGCGACAGCCGCCAGGTGGTAGCGCATCCGATCACGCTGGCTACCCTCTGCGGATATCGCCGAGCCCATGAAAGCGCCTGCATGCCGCCCATTGAACCGCCGACCACGGCGAGCAGAGAGTCGATTTCCAGCTCATCCAGAAGCGCCGCCTGCGCATCGACCATATCCTCGATCGTTACCATCGGGAAATTCAGTCCGTAAGGTCTGCCGGTTTGTGGATCGATGGAGCTCGGGCCGGTCGTCCCAGAGCAACCTCCAAGCACGTTGCTGCAGATGACAAAATACTTGTCCGTGTCGATCGCTTTCCCCGGTCCAACCATAGGCTCCCACCAACCCAGGCGCTCCTTGCCATCGGCGCCAGGCCCAGTGGCTACGTGCGAGTCCCCAGACAGAGCATGGCAGACGAGCACCGCGTTGGCGCGATGCTCGTCAAGCTCACCAAAAGTCTCATACGCAATGTCGACTTTGGGAAGATATCCACCGCCGGCCAGGCGCAAGCCAGCGGGAAGACGTATGACGTTAGAGGCGTTCACCCTGCATCACACCTTCTCGAGAGCCTGCTCTAAATCGGCGATTATGTCATTGACATCCTCGATACCTATCGAGAGACGTACCAGATCCTCGGAGATGCCACCTGCCTGCAATTCCTCGGCGGAAAGCTGACTGTGAGTCGTAGTGGATGGGTGGATTATGAGCGACTTCGCGTCACCGACATTCGCCAGGTGACTAAAGAGCTGCACCCCATCTATCAGGTTCCGGCCAGCCTCCCTGCCGCCCTTTACACCGAAAACAACGATCCCGCCGTACCCGTTTTCCAGATACCGCTCGGCGTTGCTCCTTGTCGGGTGGGTCTCAAGTCCTGGGTATGTCACCCATTCCACCTTGGGATGCTCCTCTAAGTACTTGGCCACGGCCAGTGCGTTGTCAGAATGACGTTGCACCCGCAAGGAAAGCGTCTCCAGGCCGAGAAGAACCTGTTGCGCGTTGAAGGGTGAAAGTGACGCGCCGAAATCCCGCTGCAGCTGGACTCGGGCCTTGATCGCGAAAGCGACATTACCAAGACCCGGAAAGTTGCCAAAAACCTCCCAGAACTTTAGGCCATGGTAACTCGGGTCCGGCTCAGTGAACCACGGATGCCGGCCTCCGCCCCAATCGAAGTTACCGCCGTCGACCAGAACGCCACCGATCGACGTGCCGTGTCCGCCTATCCACTTGGTAAGCGAATGAATCACCACGGCCGCGCCATGCGAAATAGGTCGGCAAAGATACGGAGTCGCAAACGTGCTGTCCACGAACAACGGAATGTTCAGGGAACGTCCCGCATCCGCCAAGCCAGCGATATCGGGTACATCCAGCCGAGGATTGCCGATCGTCTCCACAAACCACGCCTTCGTGGTCGCGTCCGATGCGGCGGCAAAACCGTCGGTGTCAGTGGTCTCCACAAAACGCACCTCTATGCCGAGCTTGCGAAATGTATGCAGGAAGATATTCCAGGTGCCGCCGTACAGGGAGTTCGAACTCACAATCGAGTCGCCGGCCCCCGCCACATTGAGCAGCGACAACACCTCAGCCGCATGCCCGGAAGAGGTCGCCAGGGCCGCGGTTCCCCCCTCGAGCAATGCAATACGCTGCTCAAGAGCGTCGTTGGTTGGATTCATGATCCTGGAGTAGATGTTGCCGAACGCTCGCAAGCCAAAAAGATCGGCTGCATGCTCGGTATCGCGGAAATTGTACGCCACCGTCTGATAGATCGGTACGGCGCGTGAGCCGGTCGTGGGATCAGGAGCGGTGCCGCCCTGAACGGCTATTGTGTCAAAACCAGGTACTCGGGGCGCATCAGAGTTACTCATGATAAACCTGCCTTTCGTTGTTTGTGTCGATGAAACAGATGTACCCGACCTAGCGTCCGGCCGGGTGGCCGAGGCGCCCGGAACAGCCGCCAACGCGACCAGACCCGGGCTGGGTCATCATCATGTCCATCATCATCACAAACACGGACAGGCGAACCATGATCTTCTCTTTGCACCTCCTTCGCTGAACTAGAATCGTTCGCACAGGATAGCCAAATAACCGGCGAGGGTCAAGCTGCGATGCTATCATGACTCATGCTCGAACACCTGATATGGCCATCGATCGTTATGTCACTCGCCTTTATTTTCTACACTGCGGGAGTGTGGGGCGAGCGATTCGCGCGCGACCTAAAGCTGTGGCACGTCATCGCGTTTTGGCTGGGGCTTACCTGGGACGCTTACGGCACATGGTTGATGAAGGGGCTGAAGGTCGCCGGGCACGAGTCAAGCGTCATCCACGACATTACGGGCACTGCCGCACTCGCGCTGATGCTTGCTCATGCGATCTGGGCGACCTATGTCGCCTTATTCGGAACCGAAACCGCGCGCCGAGGATTTCACCGCTACAGCCTGGTTGTCTGGCTGATCTGGCTGATTCCATACTTCGGCGGAATGATCGCCGGGATTTCGGGCGCGAGTAGCTGATCGGCCTTCTCGCCTCAACCCTTCACGACTCCCACAGGCAGCAGCCTGACTACCCGCTCAACAAGATCGGATTGCTCGTTCATGACCTCTTCTATGTCCTTGTAGGCGGCCGGCGCTTCCTCGGCGATACGCCCCTTCTTCGCTGCGACGAACTCGACGTCGCTATCTTTCAGTTGGGCCTTAACCGACTCCGGCGATATGGCGCGCATGGCCGCCTTGCGTCCCAACGCCCGTCCCGAGCCATGGGAGCAAGACTCAAATGAGTCGGGATTGGCAAGGCCTCTGCAAATGTACGAGGCGGTGCCCATCGAGCCTGGAACGATGACGCGCCCGACCGCCCGGACCGCCCCCTTCCGATGAACCACGACTTCCCGCCCAAAATGAGTCTCGACAGCGGCGTAGTTGTGGTGAACGTCGATCACGTCATCAAAACTTGCTTGCGGAAAGCGCCTGACCACGACAGTGTGGACCGAATCCGCTATCAGGCGGCGATTTTCCCTGGCGAAGCGAAGACACCACGCCATGGCCTGAAGATATTCGCGGCCCTCAGGGCTGGAAATATCGAGATAGGCCAGCTCCCATGCTTTGGGCACCTTCCAGCCCTCAGCGGCGTTGATTTTCCGCGCTATGGCATCGTAGTGCTCCGCTACCTGCTTACCCAGGTTTCGGGAACCGGAGTGAACCATGATCCAGATGACGTCCTCGCCGTCACGCTGGAACTCGATGAAGTGGTTTCCTCCCCCCAATGTACCTGCCTGACGCTCTATCTTGTGGGCCTGCTCACTCAATAGTGCAATCTCCGGGATCGAGTCGAACAGATCTGTCCTGTGCCTCTGACTCTCGCGATGCCAATGAAACCCTTGGGGCACGCTTCGCTGCACGTCATTCAATATCGCGCTTCGATGGCCGAGAAACTCCTCGGCGGATATTCCGGTTCTCCACGCGCATACGCCGCAGCCGATATCGAGTCCAACCGCGTTCGGTATGATTCTGTCGATCGCAGCCAATACCCCGCCTATTGGCATCCCGTATCCGACGTGCGCGTCGGGCATTATAGCGACATGCCGAAAAGCGAACGGCAGATTCGCCAGATTGCGAGCCTGTGCCATCGTTGAGTCATCTATCTCGGTGGCCCAAACCTTGATGGGAACACCCTCGGAGTCTATCTCGCGCATAACCTCGTCCTGTTCCGGCGCCAAGCGACCCGAGGTGCACCAACGGGCCAGGCAATCAGCCCCGTCTGCGCTGCATTATCTCCGTCATCGCGCGCAATTTTCCCACGTGCTGCCTGCGCAACTTTTCTATCTCACCTTTTCTCGACGGATCCAGCATAGCATCCACATAGTCTCCGAGCTCAGAAGGATTGAACGGTTTGGTGAGATACTCCTGCCCGCCCTCATCCAGAGTGCTCAGCTGGTCCTTGATGTCTCCTATGGCCGAAAGGAAGATAAGCGGTATCCCCTTGGTTGCCGGATCAGCCGCTAGGCGCCTGGCGACCTCACGGCCATCCATCTTGGGCATCATAATGTCACACACGATGAGATCCGGCTTTTCGCGGGCGACCATCTCCAGGGCCTCTTCGCCGTTGGCCGCGGCGACGACTTCATAGCCCCTTGCGTTGAGAGCCGCTGTGACAAGACGGACGATCGAAGGCTCATCATCAACGGCAAGAATCTTTCTGGCCATCGTTGCTCAACTCCTCTCATGCACCCCTGATAGTACCTCTTCAACCATTTGCACCAGCACCTTGGGCGTGAAAGGCTTGCATATGTACCTTACCGCCCCTAACCGCAAGCCTTCCTCCTGTTCATAGAGCTGACTTTTCGCCGATAACATGACCACCGGAATCTCCGCCGTCTCAGGATCGGCCTTCAGCCTTTCGAGCGCCTGATACCCGGTCATCAGCGGCATCATCACATCCATGAGAATCAAGTCGGGCTTTATCTCGGTCGCTGCGGAGATCCCCGCAGCGCCATCAGTCGCCTCAGACACCTGGTACCCCGCGCTCGAAAGTGAAAAACTCACCAGCTTGAGGATGTGAGGCTCGTCATCCACTACCAATATTCTGGCCATTCCTCACACCGACCTATTCAACAACAGCGCTTCAACCTTTTCGGCAAGCTGTTCTGGCAATATGGGCTTGGCTAACCGGTCGGAGGCCATCTCGACAAGATCGATTTTGAGCTGATCGATCCTGTGAGCGGTCATCACGACTATCGGTATTTCGCTGGTCTCCTCGGCTCCTTTCAGCGCGGCGATAACCTCGTATCCGTCCATGACCGGCATCATCAGATCGAGCAAAACCAGGTCTGGACTGCGTTTTTTCACCGCAGCCATCGCCTCCGCCCCGTCATACGCCGAGAGCACCGCGAATCCACGGCGCTTGAGCGTTTCGGCCAGCACACTCACAATCGAACGATCGTCATCGACTACAAGAACCACTGGCGAGGCGACCTGTCCCACTAGCGCATCCGCGATTTGGATAAGCTGCTTTGCGTCTATGGGCTTTTCTATGTAATCGTCAGCCCCCAGGCGCAGGGACCTTCCTTCGTCGCAGGAAACGGAGACAACCAACACCGGGATCCTCGAGCAGAAATCATCCTCTTTGAGCCGCTCGAGAAGACCGAAGCCATCGGTGTCCTCAAGAACCACATCGAGCGTGATGAGCGATGGTCGAATCTCCTGGGCCATCCGTACCGCATCCTCGGCGGAAAAGGCCTTGCATGTATGGTAGCCCCGGTTGGAGAGAAAAGTGCATATCAGCTCGGCGATCTCCGGATTGCTGTCCACCACGAGGACCACGCCCGCAGCGGACGCCGGACCCTCGATTGAGGGCACCCGAACCAGATCCACCGTGGCCACAGGCAACGTGAACCAGAAGGTGCTGCCCTGCCCCTCGGCGCTATGCATTCCGATCTCACCGCCGAGAAGCTCGACGACGCTTTTGCATATGGAAAGCCCGAGCCCGGTACCGCCGATCTCGCGTGTTAAAGTGGAGTCGACCCGGAAAAACTTCGTGAAGAGATTTTTCTGATCCTCCTCCGAGATACCGATGCCGGTATCGGTCACCTCGGTCAGTACCTTTCCATCCAAAGTGGAGAATGACACTCGCACACTGCCACCGCCCGGTGAGTACTTGATCGCATTACTGACTAGATTCATCAGTACCTGTCCGACCCGATCGCGATCGCCGGCGGCTCTCCCCAGCCCCTCAGAGGCGCTCATCTCCAAAGTCACGCGACCTTTATCGGCAACTGTTCTGAAGGTATCGAGAACCCCGCGCGCGACCTCGGGCATTTCAAGCGGCTCTACCTTCAGATGAACCCTGCCGGATTCGATTCTGGAGATGTCCAAAAGGTCGTTGATGAGCGAGACGAGTCTGTCCGAGTTCTCCTGCACTATCTCCAGGAATTCGCGCTGGGTCTCGTTGATGCTTCCCGCGGCGTCCTCCAAAATCAGGTCCACGTATCCCTTGATCGAGGTAAGTGGTGTGCGCAGTTCATGGCTTACCATCGAGACGAACTCGTTCTTCATCACTGCGATTTCGCGCTCCGCCGTAACATCACTCAGGGTGGAAACACACCCGAGGTACTTGCCGCTTCTGTCTGTAACAGCATTAGTGCGAACCGCCAGGATCCTGTGCACAGGCTCTGAGAGCTCGACCTCCTCGAACCCGCCTCCTCCGATCAGATCAGCGCCGGGCTCTGTCAAAGGAAAAGCGTTGGTATCCTGAGAGCAGGCGCTTTCGAGGCCTAGAAGCTTGCGCATCGAGGTGCAGATTCCCACCGTGTCTTCGTGCGTAACGCCGAGTATCTCGCATGCAGCCGGATTGATATATGTGACCCTGCCGTCTGGCGCGAAGACGACGAGGCCATCATGGATTCCCTCCAGGATCGCAACCGATCGCTCGTGTTGCATTACAAGCTCGGTGTCATCCCGAACCACAATGGCAACGCCACCACCTTTTCTGTCGCAAAACGCGGTGGCCCTGCAGCTCAAAACGCGATTCCCTGTTTCCAGCACTATCGAAACGGCATCACCGCACTCCAGGACATCACTTGCTGCCTGATGCAATTCGGACAGTCCAAGCTCGAGCAAGGTTCGCTGCTTCGCCTCACTTCGGGCGACTCCGAGCAAAGCCTCAGCTGACTCGTTGAATATCCGGACACGCGCTCCGTCATCCAGGGCGATGAACCCCTCATCCGCTTGCGACATCAACGCGCGGACGTGCATGCCTTCGCGTCTTTCGGCCTCTTTGGATTCCACTTCTTGCCCCCATCTGACACCGGCCCTATCAAAATTAATTTCGACGCAGACGCCTTTACCCCTGCACCAAACATCGATCTTTCGTCCCATGAATTCCAAGAGCGGCAATCTACAGGAATCCAGCGACCAAGGTGGAATAACTATTTGAAGGGGCGCTTCGGAAAAACCTGTCCGCTGGGGATGGACGTACCCGCGATGCAAAACAAAACGATACTTATCGCCGATGACAACACATTCATCAGACGACTGGTCAGCGTTGCACTTCAACCTCTTGGATGCACACTGATCGAGGCGGTAGACGGCGAGGACACGTTGCGGGTCATCGAGGCCCAGCGGCCGGATCTGGTGCTCCTCGATCTTGTAATGCCCAAGCTCAGCGGCTTTGAGGTGCTCGAGATCATCCGCGCTACACCGAAGACCGCTGATCTGACGGTAATCATGCTTACAACGGCAGCCGCCGCTTCCGACCTCGCC
>JAGXSC010000062.1 GCA_018334075.1 Actinomycetota bacterium | reverse complement strand
GGCCTTTCCGGGCGGGGGTTGCCAGCGCCCGCCAGTGCAGCCCAAAATGGTCCTAGTGAACGCTGCACCAGTTCACATGAAATTGCGCACTGCACCAACATCCAGTCAATGCCCTCGAACCCAGGCTGGGCGCGGCTTGCCGACCGATAAGGTTGCTGGTGTCAGGGAGACGGCCGCCGGTGTTATGCAGCAGTTCTGTCTCCCCATATCACGTTAGGCCACACAATTCACCTCATCCCTCCCGCCCAGAAGAATCCATGCCACGGCTAGACGAAGTCTTCAAGAAGTCGGGTGTGCCGACGCATACCTTTGTGCCGCCCCTTGAGTACGACCGGGTAACTGTGGCGCTGCGCACGCCAGGCAGATGCATGATTGTCGAAGGCCCATCCGGCATCGGCAAGACGTCCTGCGTCAAACGTGCCCTAGAGGATGTCGGCCTCTCCAACTCATGCCTGTTTCTTTCCGCCCGCAAGGCAGCAGACGTCGAGCTCATCAAGGTCCTTCACACGATGAAGGGAATCGGCGTGGTGGTGGTCGACGATTTCCATAGACTTCCGGCGCCATCGAAGCAAACGTTGACAGACTTCGTCAAGGTTCTTGCGGACGAAGAAGACGAGTCCAGCAAAATCATCCTCATAGGCATTAACCAAGCTGGACAAACACTGGTCGAGTACGCTCCGGACGTACTGCACCGCGTAGAGATCATTAAGGTTGGCAGAACCAACCTTGAGCGAATCGCGCAGATGATCAAGCTCGGCGAAGCCGCGCTCAATTGTCGCTTGGCTATCGGTGATGAAATCGCGCAGGAGGCGGAAGGCAGCTTCGCAATGGCGCAAGTCCTTTGTCACGAGGCTTGCCTTCAGGACAAGCTTCACGAGGCGTGTGCTGCCCCCAATCCAAAGGAGGTCACCGTCAGCTTGCCATGCATACGGGAGGCGGTCCTCAGTGACTTAAGCCCAAGGTTCTTCCCAATTGCTCGAGAGTTCTCCACTGGCAATAAGCTACGCCGCGAAGGGAGAGCGCCATATCTGAACCTACTGCGCTGGGTATCCAAAACTCCAGAAGGGGCACTGGATACCAAAGATGCGATGGCCGCCAATCCTGCACTAAAGGGCAGTGTTTCGCAGGTGATCGAGAAGGGCCACCTGAATACGCTGATCTCGGGGAGTCATGCAATCGCCGAACTCATTCACTTCGAGCCGCAGACAGGATTGCTTACCACAGAGGATCCAAAGTTTCTCTACTTTACCCGACACATCATTTGGTCGAAGTTTGCTCGTCAGATTGGCTATTTCAGCATCGATTTCAAGAGCAAGTTTGATTTCGCTCTTTCTTTCGCCGGAGAGAATCGAGACGTTGCTGAGGCGCTGACCAAGGCACTGGAGGCGCGCGAGATCAGCGTCTTCTATGACAAGAACGAGCAGCACAGAATACTGGCCAATGACGTTGAGGAGTATCTGGCTCCGATCTACCGGAGTGAGTCTAAGTTTGTGGTGCCGCTACTGAGCAAGGACTACCCAAAGAAGATCTGGACCAAGTTCGAATCCGAGCAGTTCAAGCAGCGTTTCGGGACAGGGTCAGTAATCCCAATCTGGTTCTCGGATGCGCCGCCTGGGATGTTCGATGAGACACGCAAGTATGGTGGCATCGCCTACGACGTAGGCTCCGACCTTGCCACTCAGGCGCAGTCAATCGCAGATGTGCTTGCCGGCAAGCTCGCCGAAGATCGGCAAGCGGAAGCTCGCGCCGAGGCGGCAGAAGGTGTAGCCTAAATCACGTTAACCACCAAGGAGTCCAGCTGATGATTCGAGCTTTGGCTACCGCCCTTATATTGACCTTTGCTGCGTCGGCATGCTCCACGATTCAAACGTACGAAATCTTGCACCAGCCGACCGACCGTCAGTTGTCGACCCACGTCGGGGGCCAGGTCATGCGGATCGCCCGGTCGTCTGACCTACCAAACGCTTTCGGAAAAGCTGACGTGTTTGGCGGAAAGGTAGATCGCGGCTTTACCGAGTTGCGGTTCCAAGGACTCGCTCCTGACGGACGCCTCGTTTTCCGCGTGACGGAGATCGAGACGGCGTCCACTGAGACCACAATGAGCCGGTACGGTGTGCGCCAAACCACCTTCAACGCCACGCAGTTTGGGAACACGGTTACGGGCAACGTCACAACGTTTGACCCGCCGCGTGGCAGTACCGACCGCTTACCGCCGAACACCACGCAGTTCGCAGTTGCACAGGGCACACGTGAGTTCACCGTGGCTGGCATCCGTGTTGTACTACTGCAGGCGACAGAAACGTCGCTCCTGTATGAGCTGCGTCGTGGTGGTTAACTTAGCGGTGCAGCCGACCCGTGCGAACTCCGCTCGCCCGGTCGGCTGACCTCGGCGTTAGAGTCATTGGAGATCACATGTCAACCTCAGTTGTCACCACATGTCGAAGAACATCCTGTAGGCCAAACCATTCGATTGAGCGGATATGCCCCGGCAAGCCGGGTCATGCCGCTCGTTTCAAACGTTCGGTGGCATGATGACCGCATCTCGGTGGCCGCTTTCAACCCCAAGCGGCCGCCACCATACGCCAAAAGATTGCATGCATACCGAACGGTACGATATAAGCTTAGGCCGTTGAGGTACCCCTATGTATTTGCCAAACCACTTTGCAGAACCGCGGGATGAAGAGTTGCTGCGGACGATCGCAGCCCATCCGCTCGGTGCACTGGTAGTTGACGGCCCCAATGGGCTCGACGCGAATCATGTGCCCTTCCTGATCGACGCAGCGAGCGGTGGCAAGAAGCTTCTGGCTCATGTGGCCAGAGCCAATCCTTTGTGGAAAGAGGTCAAGGACGGAGACGAGGCACTCGTCATTTTTCGCGCCGATGACGCGTACATCTCACCGAGCTGGTATCCCAGCAAGCATGAGCTTCATCGCCAAGTTCCAACTTGGAACTATTGCGTTGTGCATGTCCACGGACGTCTCTTCATCCGAGACAACGAGAAATTTGTACGCGGCGTCGTCGCTCGGCTTACTCGCATGCACGAAGGGCAGGCCGGATCGCCCAAGCCCTGGAAGATGACGGATTCATCACCCGAGTACATCGATCAGATGCTATCGAATATCGTCGGCATCGAAATCGAAATAGCAAAAATTGTCGGCAAGTGGAAGCTAAGCCAAAACAGGGAGGAGCGAGACCGCGTCAACGCGGCGCACGAACTCCGCAAGCGCGGCGAGCTGGCGATCTCGGGAGCAATGTTGGGCACGGTGGGCAGCAAGAGTTAGCATGCTTGAGATCCGCTCCCGGCCGAGGCCAACCACC
>JAGXSC010000061.1 GCA_018334075.1 Actinomycetota bacterium | reverse complement strand
CCTCAAATTGCAGCCGCGACCGTAAGCGTCGCAGGAGTGGATTACCCAACAACACTCACATACCATGTCGATTGGGTCTGGGGCTACGACTACGACACGCCTGTAACAGATCTCACGCGAGCAGATATCTTCGCCGATATTCCCGATCTACCTCCAGGTATTTACACCGTGATCGTAAGGGCACAAGACTCGCTTGGAAACGTCTCGACCAGGCAGTGGAGTGTAGTGCGCTCGGCACACATAACCTTTAGCGACCTTCGCCCCTTACCTTCATCGAGGACAACACACGGAGCCGAAGTCAGCGCCCGAATCTCAGGTCCTAACCTTGACCCGGCAAGTATCGTCATGATGATCGACGGCGCGATAGTTCCTCACACATGGATACCGGACGCGGTGCCCGGCTCGGGCGTTGCGGTTTCCACTAGAGCGCTTCCGCTTCCGCCAGGAACCAGAACCGTAAATGTTTCGGCAGGAGATGCTCTGGACAGTCTTCCTGCGCCGCGCACTTGGTCTTTTTCTGTCGAAACGCCCTGGAGATTTAGGTGGATTTCTCCTGCCAGTGGAAGTGCCACAACTCAAACCTCGATACCTGTATCGGGGAATGTAGAGCTTCTGCAAGCAGTCAATCCGGACCTGGTCAGGATCGAATACAGAGAGGCCAACGTCGGACGACCAGCAGGGCCATGGGTCTTACTGCCCGCGCAATACAATGCTAGCACCCGCTGGATATCAGGCGTATTCAACGCTCTTCAAACAGAAACCCGTTATGAGATTCGTTTTACAGCAACCGGTCCAGGTTGTCCCGCATCTGCTGTTATAAATATCTTTATAGATTCGGCAGAGCCTAAAATGCAGGCTGGTAATTTCGACTGCAATGCTTGTCATTGGGCTTTTCATACCCCCAATCCTGGACAACAGTCTAACTGTAGCACCTGTCATGGGTGGGGCTGTAGCGGTAGCGGGTGCCACAGCGATCATGAGCCAGTATTTTTAGCAAACTGTCTTTCCTGTCATACGACGGCCGTCACGCTTGCACCAAACTTGCAAAAAGGTGGACCAATAGTTACTCGCGCGCATATCCATACCCCGCTGCGGGAATCTGAGCGCCACGCCACTACAAGCTCGTCCCAGTGCGGACTTTGCCACGACCGAGCGATTACCACGGAGCACAGAGGGCTTACAACCCGAGCGGGCCAGCCCTTTACCTGCCTTACGTGCCACGCTGGGCCTTCAGGATCGGTTCCTGCCTTTGCTATCCTGCCGGAGGGATCTTCCGGAGTATCAGGGCAGTCTTTATCTGGAGATTCAGGGGAAGTCTCGGCGCAGCAAGTCTCGGCGATGAGTGTGACCGAGCCTTTTGCATGTGAGACCTGTCATGTGGGAGCCGGCCACGATGCACTTCACGACGGAGGGCTCGCACCCTTCCCCGCAAGTTGCGGTGCGTGTCACGTCTCAAACCTTATTCCTGAACACAACGGAGATTGCGCCCTTTGCCACGCTCCAAACGTCGATATCACGATATCTACAGCGGTTGCCAACAACGATGTCAGGTGCAACACCTGCCACCCCGGGCTTCACGTAAGGACATGGGGAGCTCCTGACTACTACGCTCCAGATACAAGAGCAGGTCCTGGCGGCAGAGGTGATTACTTGAGATGGGTAGGGGATAACCCCACATCGCCTGGAGTACACGGAGGATATAAAGCCACAACCGCCAAGTGCGGAGTGTGTCACTCTGTCCATAGAGCAAGAGGGGATGGGATATTCCTGCTAAACACTCAAGATGCCACCTGCACGGGGTGTCACAGGGCTGGGGCTTCTACGGTCACAAACGTCGTTATAACGTGGGAGGCCGGAGGACCTCACGGCTCTGGAGATAATGCTGCTTGCACCTCTATCGGATGTCACCTGAACAACCCGCATGGTGTCGGAGGCTCGCAGTATCAAGTCATCTCTCAGAAGCTTTTGAACCCGGCAACCGATGCGCTGCTTACAACAGCGCTTGCAAGCCCTAATCTTTCAGGCATCACGACAACCGCCCTTTCGGGCACCGTTTGGCCCGATTCAACAGAGTCGCTCGTTCGCACCGGATACAACTGCAACCTTTGCCACACCTCCACGATGCTTGCGGTGGTGGGAAGCTGGACCGTTGATGGGGAGACGCGGTGGTGGGCGGAGAATCGCCACCAAAACATAGGTGATCACACACCTGTATCGAAAACAGGACATCCAACTGTAGGCTCTACTACAGCTACGAGCAGAGCCGGTCTTCCGATCGCATGGGCTCCTGTAACAGATTGCGAGAGCTGCCACGACCAAACCGATAGCTCTACCAGAACAGGCTATACCTTCCCGCACTCCCAAACTCCAAGGGGCACTAGCGTCACAGGAACTTCCAGAGCATGGCTTTGGATGAGTTGGGCAGGATCTGCAGGAGCTACAAGGCAACCTGTCGCATCCGAAGAGCAAAAGGCCTTTGACGGCAACTGCCTGAAGTGTCACAGGAGCGCAGAGGCAACAGCTGGAGTTGGCATCACCTACTAGGTCATGTGATAAGATGCGTGTAACGCGGCTAAACTCGCGGCATATATTGGGTCGGTTCGCACACACCACATAGGCACATGAAATCGAAGAATAAGTCGTACAAAGGAACCCGATCGACCAGGAAGGCCGTCTCGAAAAAAGGACGGCGTTCGGGTCGGCGCATCCCTGTAGTTCCCTTGGCGCTAGTGGCAGTTCTTGTCGCAGCCGCCTGGTTTTTCTACCCGGTCGCTCGCCTTCAATATCAAGCCTTGCGGGAAAAGGAAGTCCTCGCCGCCGAACTCAACTACGTTCAGGAGCGCAATGCGGCCATCCGCGAGGAAGTTGATCAACTCAACACTCCCGAAGGAGTCGAGATGATCGCGCGCGAGAATCTGGGGTTGGTAAAAGAGGGGGAGAATGTGTATGTAGTAGTTGACGGCGCTGCCGCAACAGAGGGGGTGCCCGCCGAACTTTCTGTCGCGAGCTCTGCTCAGCAGATGCCCGCCGGGCTTTGGCGTCGCGTGCTCGACTTTATCTTCGGCTTTGACGGGTGATCTCAAGTGGCAGTTTTCTGTATCGAGGAGTCCACTGGTTTCTCGGAAGTGGATGCCATCCTAGTCGCTGGCCAGCTTGACCGTAAACCACGCGGGAGTTGGTCGGTAAGGACTCGGTGCATCTACCAAAGGCCTGCGGTGATCGCTACCGCTCCTCAGTTGGAGGACGGCACATATTTTCCGACGCTTTTCTACCTGACCTGCCCATGGTTGGTCCTCTACATTAATGGGCTGGAGAGCACGACCGCGGTTTCTGAGTGGGCCGAGAAGCTCGCCACAGAACCGGATCTGCGCAGCCGTATGATCGCAACAGACGCGCGATATCGGGCAATGCGCGCAAGCTTCGCGGGCGGAACCGACCCGACCCCTGATGTCGGCATCGCGGGACAGAGAAGCCCGCTTTCCACCAAGTGCATTCACGCCCATGTAGCGACATATCTGGCGGGACTCGACGATCCTGTTGGCGAGAGCGTGGTTTCCTCAATGACCGCCTGTTGCTGCCCGTCAGATCTATGCCGCACCTACCTGGAGGACGCGTAGATGGCGCAGGAAGCCGTTCGCATGGCTGCTATAGACATCGGAACGGTCACCACTCGTCTGCTCATCGCCGATGTCGGACCCGGGGTATTGACCGAGGTCGCAAGAAGCGCCGATATCACTCATCTTGGAGAGGGTCTAGCCGAGTCACAGAGCCTCTCGGATGAAGCGATCACAAGGGTCGCCGATGTGCTTGGAGTTTACCGCGCGAAGATCGAGGAGGCGGGGGTCCGCCAGGTTATTGCGGTAGCGACTTCAGCGGCGCGCGACGCACTCAACTCGGCGACGTTTATATCTGCGGCAACCACATCGGGGGTTCCCGTTTCAATCATCAGCGGAGAGAGGGAGGCTTATCTGTCGTTCGCGGGTGCTACCTGGCAGCTCGAGGACTCGCGGATACTCCTGAACGACATTGGCGGCGGCTCAACAGAGATTGTATACGGAAGAGCAGGCTCGCGCTCAGGCCGCACAGAGCCAGAGGTTGAGCGTTCGATGTCGATCGACGTTGGTTCCCGGCGCATCACCGAGATGTTCTTTCACGGCGATCCGCCCACCTCAGACGAGCTAAGGGCAGCGCGCGCAGTGATCAAAGGCGAGCTAGCTCGGTTTTTTGAGGATGCGCCGATGCGCCCTGACATGCTCGTTTCCGTTGCGGGTACCGCCACCTCGCTTGCGTCGGTGAAACTTCAGATGGCGCAGTACGATCCGGCGCGGGTACATGGGTCGACTCTTACCCGGGAGGAAATCTCTACGATGCTTGCGCGCTTATCGGCGATGAGTATTGAAAGCCGCAAAGGGGTAGTCGGACTTCATCCAGGCAGGGCGCCGGTGATCGTCGCAGGCGTGATGGTTCTCGATTGCATTATGGAGCTTTCCGGCGTGGACTCAACTATGGTAAGCGAGCACGACATCTTGTATGGGATACTTTTAGATGTCTATGCTACTAAAAATGACCGTTTCGGTCCGGCTGGAATATGATATATAGTCTGCCCGGTATTGTTCGTGCGCGAAGTGTTCGAATGGCGGTGTATCCGAATTGGCACAGGAGGGGGCCTTAAAAGCCTCTGGCCGAAAGGCCGTGTGGGTTCGAGTCCCACCACCGCTACCACTGGAGATTATCGCGCCCCGCAGTTGACGGCGAGCGCTTATGGCTAAGGGATCACGCATTGGGACACGTGGAGGTGAGCATGGCTGAAGACCCGGCTGCACGCCTGTTCAAGGCGCTCATCAGCTGTGATCCAGGTGATGCTATTGCCGTGATCGAGAGCGTGCGCAGCAGCGGTGTCCCGCAGGATCGGATTTTTGACGCCGTGTTTGTCCCGGCGATGTCGATGCTTGGGGGCGCCTGGGCGGAAGGATCTGTTGGCGAGCTGGAACTTGCTCAATCGGCAGTAGTAGCCGAGCAGATCACAAGCTTTGTCGTGCCGTCTGTGCCCGCCAAGGACACAGGTGTGACGATCCTTATAGGTACAGTACATCGCGATGAACACTCGATTGCGAAGAACATCATCGGCGCTGCGCTAAAAGAGGCCGGGAATCGAGTAGTTGATCTCGGCGTTTCGGTTAGGCCATCGGAGTTTCTCGAGCGTCTTGAAGAGACGGGCGCAAAGATTATCGTTGTGACGGCAGAGAGTATCGCTACCGCCGAGGAGTGTGTTCGGGTGAGGGAGTCCCTGAACGTGGCCGGGCACGAGGGCGTGATGCTTCTGGTTTCGGGAGGGCCCTTTACCGCCGATCCCGGCCTTGCCAGACGCATCGGCGCGAACGGACTGATCACGAGTGCCGAAGGCGCTATCAAGGTCGTCTCTCGCATGATGCGCGATCGTCTGGGAGGTGAGGCGTAGGTGGCGGATCGCCCTGTATACGCCGGAGTCGCAGAGGGGCTTGCTCGCCAGGGGCACATCCAGTCAGCTGTCGAGGCTTGCTACAAGACCCTTGAGGCGGACCCATCGGACGTCGATATTCACTGCTTGCTCGCCGAGCTGATGTTGTCGGGCGATTTCTACCAGGAGGCGATCGCTTCGGCGAGTCGCGCCATCGAGTTGGATCCTTCCTGCGCGCCCGCGTACCTCGTGCTTGGACTCGCGTACGACCGGGCGGGTGGCATGTGGGACCAGTCCATCCTGGTTTGGCATGAGCTTGCCGAGGTGGAGCCCTCATTGGTCACGGCTCACGTGCAGTTGGGAGAGGCTTTCTCGGCGGCCGCATTCGACGAGCAGGCGATAGACTCATGGCGCCGAGCTCTCGAGTTGAATCCCGCTGAGGCAAGGGCTATGTATAACCTTGCGATTGCCGCTCTGAAGAAGGAGGGAATGGCCACCGCGCTTCCCGGGTTTCGCAAGGCAGGTGAGCTGGACTCGAGTCAGGATGACCTGTTCTTTGCGTTAGCGGGGGTGTTTGATGACGGAAACCCCGCACCTGATCCTTCGGAGGTTCCAAATAACCGGCAATCACGCCTTGATGCAGCCGGAGCGCTCGCTTACGAGGAAGACTATTTTAGCGCCGCCGATTTGTTGCGACTGATCCTCGATGACAACGCCAACGATGCGGATGCGCTTGGGCTTGCGGCGTACCTGTACTTGAAGCAGGAGGCGGTCAATGAGGCCATGGCGTGCGCACTTCGGGCGTTGACGATCTCAACCAGAGTTCCTACCGCGGTCTATGTGCTCGGAGTCGCGCTCTCGAAGTTGCCTGGGCTGAATCGTAACGCGACAAAAATCTTCGGTGTACTGGCCAAAGCGGTTCCTTCGCACGCGATGACACACGTCCTTTTCGCCGAGTCTCTTCTCGGCTCGCAGCGCTACGAACACTCGGCTGCCGCTTACAGGGTGGCCCTCTCGCTCGATCCGGCTTGCGTCAGGGCTCGGTTTGGCCTGGCGGCCGTGCTGCTGACAGAGGGCGAGTACTCTGCAGCCAGCTGGGAGATGCGCCGCGCCGCCTATCATGACACGCGCAGGCAAAGATTGTTTTGGGACCTTTTTGACGCCTATAAAGCGAGGAGGTCATAGTGCCTACCCGCCAGGGAAGTGAAGACAGACGCTCCAACCGCGCAAAGCGCTCGGTTCAGGCGCCTGAGCCCAAGGTTGTACATTCGCCGCCTGCGGAAAGCGAAGATGCGGCTCCGGTGGAGGAGCTGGAACCGGCCGCGTCGCTCTCTGCAGAGGTGGCAGAGTCCGCGCCGGCGACTCCGGCGGGCAACGAGCAGCCCGAGGCGGCTGTGTCGGCCGGGAAGAAGGCGTTGCGCCGCAATCCGCTCTTTCCCGTGGGCGTGAATTACCATCCCGTCAACTCGGAGTCCGATGGATGGGAAGAGTGGTATCGACACGATTTCGTATCGGATTTCGAGAAACTTGCCGCGGCCCGGTTCTCGCTGGTGAAGGTGTTTCTGTCGTGGAAGGTCCTCGAGCCTCAGGTTGGCCAGTATGACGAAGAGTCGCTGGAGCGGTTCGCAGACCTGCTGGCTTCGGCGAGGGAAAATCGCTTGCAGGTGATCGTGTGCTTCTTCGCGGATGACCGTCACGCCGAGCTTGCCGAGGTCTCCTGGGGGAAACGCCGCGATCCGCGGACCGATCAGTACCTCGTTTCTCGGCAGATGGCTTTGGTGCAAAAGATCGTCAATCGCTTTAGAGGCGAGTCGGCGATTTTTGCATGGGAGTTGGCGAACGAGGCATTTCTTTCCGGTTTTAGCAGCTTGTCCGACCTCGAATCGTGGGCGACCTCGATGCGCGAGGCGGTGCGAGAGATCGATCCTCGCCGACCGGCCACGCTCTCGCTCGACGTTAGTACCTACCTCAAGCGCACCGGCCTCGACGCCGGGCAGGTGATCGACAGATGCGAGTTCGCCGTAACCCATGCGACGACGGATTATCGTATATTTGCCGCCATTGGCCCGAGCTCGGAGACCGCCGGTTCTTGGCTCGACTCTTTTCTCCTGAGGGCTGCCGCGCGCGGTTTGCCAGTGTTGATGGACGATGTGGGTCCGGCCTCGCTCGAGAGTTCGCCCGCCGAGGAAGCGGCGCAGGTGCGCACGGCGCTGTACTCGGGGCTGATGAACCGGGCGGCAGGCGTGGTATTGCGCCGATACAAGGACATGGATACCGATCGCCGCGAGCCATACTACTGCGATCCGTTTGAGGCATTGGTTGGAATCGCCGATAAAGACGGTCGCTCAAAAACCACCTTTGGCGAGGCGGAGTCCTTCATCAGGGTGGTTGCCGGCATAGATCTGCGTCACTACAGGCAGACCCCGGAGCGAGTCGCCGTTATGCTGCCATCTGAGGTGCGGCGATCACTGCCGAGCATGGCGGGGTTGTATACACCCAGATCGTGTTTTCGGGCATACATAGCTGCGAAAGAGGTGCATCTGCCTGTAGCCGTCACCCACGAGGGCGATCCTGTAGGTGAGTATGCGATGCTTGTGGTGCCCTCGGTTTTCAGGCTTGAAGACTCCACCTGGGAAGAGCTTGCGGGATTTGTCCAATCGGGCGGCTCGCTGGTGATGTCTTACGGAGGCGGAGACACTCATCCTGCGGCACGCGAAATATTTGGCGTAGAGTTCCTCGGCGATGCAGGTGCCAGGGAGTCGCTTTCATGCCGAGTCGCGCAAAGTGAGGTGTTCGGCGCGCTGAGGTCGTTCGATGTTTCAGCGGAGATACCACACTTCGCCCTGCTCGGAAGTGCTGGAGCCACAGTGGTCGCAACTGATTCCAAGGGCAGCCCATTGTTGACTCTCAATGGATTTGGACAGGGAAAAGCGATCTTCATCGCCGCTCCGGCCGAGAGGGCCATCGCCCAGGCAGGCCCTTGGACGGCGCCTTTGGCTATCGGGAGCATGCTTCGTGAGATATATGGCTCGGTCGCGCGAAAAACAGGATGCGCTCTTCCCATGTCATGCGACCGTCATTCAGTCGAGGTCGCTCTTTTCTCCGGTGAAAGCGACGACGTTGTCGTGCTTTTCAATCACGCGCGCGAAAAGAGTGTCGTCACGTTGACTTTCGAGCGCAAGATTGCACACATTGCCGATGTGCGGGGAGGCCGGCCCGTGATGGTCAACGATCTTTCATTTGGCTTGCCTGTCGAGGGCGGCGCGGGAACGGCGTTGCGGATTACATACTAGTATCGACGCACCGTTATGTATGACGGGGCTTCGGTGATAGACTTTACGTAAGTGATAATCGGGAAGAAGTGAGGTATCTCCGAGGTGACGGACGAGCGTTTCAGCGGAACAACGAAGTTTTTGTTGCAATCATGGCTTGACTTAAGTGATGTCATCGAAGCGCATCCTGAGATAAAGAAGCTGTTATTCGATCCGGTGACCGGCTTGCCGACAACCCCGCTGCTCTTTCCCAGGATTCGCATGCTGATCGAAGAGCGAGGCGAGGTCTCGCTGCTCGCGCTCAACGTGGTCAGATACTCGAGGATCGAAGAGATTTACGGCTGGAAGGTATTCGACGATGTCATGCGAAAGATCGCTCATGCCCTTGAGTCGATAACCGGCACGATCCTGCGTGATTCGGATATAGTGGCCGAGCTCATGGTCGCCGGAAATGCCTTCGTGGTTGTACTTTCGCCGCCGAGAAACTCCTTGCACATGGACCCGGAAGCGCGTCAGATGATCGCGGAAAAAGTCGAGACAACGGTGCGTGAGATATTGGCGGCAGAGGTGGATCCGTCCGTCTATCGCCGGTTTGGTTGCTATGTGGGCGGATCGACAATAAACGATGAGCCCAACGTTCGCCTGGAGCGTCTGGTTCACCTGGCGCTGGACAGGGCGTTGAGTGATTCGGGCACGCGGGAAGCGGTCGATGCGAGCTATCGTGCGGAGCGGCTTAGATACATTCTGGCAAAGGAGCAGGTAACAACCTACATCCATCCGGTCCTCAAGCTTGACGACATGTCTGTGGTTGGATATGAGGCGCTGTCGCGCGGCCCGGCTAACACGGAGTTCGAGCATCCCGATAAGCTTTTCCGCGTCGCGTACGATGAAAATCTGGTTTTAAGCCTGGAGCGGCTGTGCAGAAAAAAAGCGCTTGAAGCCGCGGCTTCGATGCCTGAGGGGCGCCTGATGTTCATCAACATCGAGCCCGATGCAGTGACCGATCCGGAGCTACGCGAGATCATGACTACAACGCTCTTGTCTTGCTCGGGGATTACCCCTGAAAGGATCGTTTTGGAGATCACCGAGCGCACTGCGATAACGGACTTCGTGACTTTCAGGGCCACGCTTGAGTATTTGCGCGCGCTTGGATTTGGTATCGCGATAGATGACGCTGGCGCCGGCTACGGATCCTTGCAGTGCCTCGCTGAGACCTGTCCAGAGTGGCTGAAGGTGGACATATCGCTTGTGCGCGGGATCGACTCCGATGAAACGCGTACACAGCTTGTTGCGAGCCTGGTTCAGTTCGCCGAGAAGATGAATGTTCGGCTGATAGCTGAAGGCATTGAGACGGTAGAAGAGCTGCGCGCACTGAAGAACTTGGGGGTCAGGTACGGGCAAGGCTTCCTGTTTGCGCGGCCCACAGCGGATTTCCCTGCCGATGAGGAGTTTACCTCGTTTTGTAATGTATGAGGCCGCAGTCGTCTGCTGGGCGGCCGCGTGAGCGACAAAGGGGCGTGAAATGGATCCGGTCCGTCTGACCCAGCTGTCCAGTAAGGCGGGTTGAGCAGCCAAATGGGGTCCGGGTGACCTCGCGATGTTGCTGAAAGCACTCGATTCTGACCATCGCACCGAGCTGGTCGTGGGCTTTGAGACGATGGATGACGCCGCCGTGTACCTTCTCGGCGATACGGCGATATTGCTCACGGTGGATTTTTTCACGCCCATGGTCGATGATCCGTATGATTTTGGGCGTATTACCGCCGCCAACGCGCTCTCTGACATTTACGCCATGGGCGGAAGGCCGCTTACCGCGTTGAACTTACTGGCGTTTCCGTGCTCGATGGATCCCGAGATCGTTGCGGCTGTACTTCGAGGAGGCGCCGACAAGTGTCGCGAGGCTGGAGTGATTGTCGCCGGCGGTCACACGATAGATGACAAGGAACCAAAGTACGGCCTATCGATCATGGGAACCGCTGAGCCCGGCAAGGTTGTGAGGAACATCGGAGCCCGCGGTGGAGACGCGCTTGTGCTGACCAAGAAGATCGGCGTGGGCATTATGAACACGGCGCTGAAAGGCGGGCACGAAACGGAAGAATCGCTTTCCGAGGTGATTGAATCGATGGCCCGCCTCAACAGGAACGCGGCGGAAGCGATGGTGCATACCGGCGTGAATGCGGCCACTGACGTGACAGGCTTTGGGCTGGTCGGGCACATCCGCGAAATGGCGCTGGGCAGTCAGTGCGCCGCGCGCGTGTCCTTGGCAAAGGTGCCGGTTTGGCCTGGCGCACTCGACTACTCGCGTGACGGCGTCAGGCCCGGACGCACCGATGACGTTCTCGCCGATATCGGCGACGCGATCGACTGGGGTCCCGCCGACGATGGGTGGCGGGGGGTCCTGGCCGACCCGCAGACAAGCGGCGGCCTGCTGATGGCGGTTCCCCCGCAACGACTGGAGGCGCTCCTGTCCGCGCTCGAGGAGCGCGACGAGCCAGCCGTGGTTATCGGCGG
>JAGXSC010000060.1 GCA_018334075.1 Actinomycetota bacterium | reverse complement strand
GTGTCGATGTTGCTGACGGTGGTTCTGTTAATGTCTGCCTTTTTGACTCCGGTTGCCGCTGGGCAGGGGAATGGCAGGGGGGAAGAGCAAGACCAGGGAAAGCAGAGTGTCCCGCAAATACAGTATCTTGATGCAGAAGTACAAGTGATTGACGGCCAACCGGTTATAAAGTATGAAACAATAGAAGGATATTCATTATTTGAGTTTTCTTGGCCTGAACTAGCGATTGTCAACGGTAAAGAACTGGCATTAGTGAGACAAGGCGACAGTTTTATGTTGCAAACAGCAGATGGTTATGAAAAAATTCATATTGAGGAATTCAAAGTAGCATTATCGTCAGAAAATTTGGTATTAGCCGCAAGAGCGAACCCTTTGAAATTGATACCGGTTGCTGTTGTTGCAGCTACTCTAACGGCAGCGGGCATCAAAATATCAAAAACAACTCTTGCTATAGCGACCTCTTTGATATTGTCTGGCACAGCCGTGAATTTAGCGAATGTTAAAAGTCAATTTGCGACCAGACTGGTTTCGGCAGCGCAGAAGATTGGAATTATTTTAAGGGCGCCATCAGATCATGTTCTTCGCCAAGCAATTGATCGCGGGGTTTCGATAGAGGATATGATAACGGTAATGACTTCTGGACAGCGCTTTTTTGATCCAACACATAATACTAGGATTGTGTATCATAGTGGCTTAAGAATGTTCATTGCAATTGACCTAAATGTTAATCGTCTTGTCACTGTAGCAAACGAGGCTGGCCGCAAAGCTCGTTGGGTTCCTCGAAACTGGAATTGGTAAGTTCTGAAGCATTAGTTTTGAGGTATGATTAGATTCTGCTAAATATAGGTCATAATTAACGCAACTACGACCTATATTTAGCACATATAGAAAAATGATTCTACTGCAAGAACCCAAAAACAATGAGCATGACTCGTACTAAAAGGGCTTTTGAACTCTGACGACAACCCAAAAGGCAATACGCGTTCTCTGGAATAGTTAAAGGGTTCTCTCCACCAGGTTCACTTCCCCTAATGTTTTGATCCCGACCGCATAGTTGACGAGATAGTCGAAATAAAAATCATCTAACAGCTCTAAATCACTGCAGTCTTTCATATGCTTGATATCCTCTAAAGAGAGCAGAATATTCTCAGAAAAGTTAGGTTTGCCTGCCGCTCCATACAAAGCCGCAAAGGGTTCTTCGTCAATCTTACAAAAAACGTGCTCATAAAAGATGGGTGCCCACAATTTTTCAAGCTTTACCCGAATTCGCTTGTCCATCCACTGGGTGCTGCCTGAAAGCGCCTGTTGATTGTGGTTATTATTGGGTTTAAACATGGGAAACCCACATTTATCTGCTATATTTGTGTAATATTTCTTCTACTATTATAGCATAAAAAGGTCGGAAAACCCTGTGTTTATAGCAGTTTAAAAGATTTTCCAATTTAAAGTATCAGTTTGCTATTCCATTTATTGGGCGAGTTATTGCAGTGGAATCAAAAATGTAAGCTGATCAAATATCTAAAATAGATTTGAAGCAGTTGATGCAAACCTTGATTGTCTATCGAACAACTAGGAGGTGACGACAGTGGGGAAAAACACAGAATCACCATTAAGCATAAGTATTGTCGACAAGGAGGATATAGAAAAAACAGGCTTAAGAATAAAAATAGCTTTTTCTCACTTCATAGAAGATGCTGTGTATTTCATTATTAGTTTTGAAACTCCTGCCGGAATAATTCTGGTTGACCCCAAAACACATTACTCTTATGATGTAATTCATAACATGGATTATTTCATTGATTCGATAAGCGAATGGAGTGAATGGTTAAAAAAAGACTCGGAAATATTATATATTGATGGTTATGAACAATATCTGAAAAATGAATCGGAAAAATTAAGTATTGGCAGTAGTGAGCAATTATTTTCTGTAGAGGTAATAAGGTTTTGTTGGGATGAAGAAATATTAATATTCGCAATATCCATATACGCAGCGAAGATATTATCAGACACCACGCGCAGTGGTTGTTTTGGTGTTAACTTTAGGGCTGACAGGGATACTCTTGCAGAATTGGTGGAATTTTTCAAGGAAATAAAAAGGTTGTATGAATTGCATGAAATTGAATCGCCGGAACGTCATTCCTGTTATAAAGGGCATCCGAGCCCCCTCCGCCAGGATCACTTGCTCTCAGGGGAAGTAATGACAATGGTAAAAAATAGCGAATCTCCTTTAACTAAGACTAATTATCCGTGTAGTATAAGTCTTTTTGACAAGGATATGCAAGAGACAGGCTTAAGAATAAAAATAGCTTTTTCTCACTTTAGATCATCAGCCGTGTATTATTTTATTAGTTTTGTAACTCCTGCTGGGATATTTCTAATTGACCCCAAAATACATTATTCTTATGGTGCAATTGATGACATGGACCATAATATAGATTTGATAAGCGACTGGTTAAAAAATGACTCTGAAAAAATTAGCGTTGGCAGTTATGAGTATTTGTTTCATATGGAAATAAAAAGGCTTTCGTATGATAAAGAAATATTTTTATTTACAATGTACATAGATGCAGCCAAGATAGCAACTGATATCACGCGCGAGGGTCATTTTAGTGTTACTTTGGTAGTTGATAGAAAATCTATTGAAGAACTGTTGGATTTTTTCAAAGAAATAAAGAGACTGCATAAATTGTATAAAATAGCGTCGCCGGAACTATTTGCATACGCAACTGATGAAGACAACATGTAACTGAGGGCTTTACCGGAGAACGTAAATAATTTTGTATAACTGGTAAATACTACGTAAGCGTAAAATAGCACCCATAGTGTCGCCTTTTCGCTGTTGTTGTCGCCGCCCACCAACCGTGTCGGTGCGGGGATAAACATCAGATCAAACCGGTGATTGACATCCGCAATAGTTGGCGGGAAGGCAAGGAAACACGGCTTTTAGCAGGTAAAAAAACAATCGTTTATGATTACAGGGGCACGGTCTATTACTATTGTCCCAAGACTAATAAACGTCTGGAGATGTAAGCGTCAAACTTTACCCACCTGCTAAAGGAAACCTACTTTCGTGGGTTGAGTTTAATAACTCATTTTTCTAAACGACATTCAATAGGCAATTCATCAGACCATGGCATGAATTCATCTAATACTGCCGGATTCTTTATATCAACATCTGGTAGTTTCTCAAATAGGTAGACTAGGTACTTAAAGGGGTTTAACCCGTTTTCCTTCGAGGATTCAATGATACTGTAGATCGTTGCACTAGCTTTAGCGCCTTTGGCTGTGTTTGAAAACAGCCAGTTTTTTCGACCTATTACAAATGGCTTAATGGAGCGTTCGCCACGATTATTGTCAAGCTCCAACCGACCATCTGTAAGAAAGACCGCTAGCTTATCCCACTGATTGCGACAGTAGGTAAGGGCTTGTCCAAAAGCACTTTTGGGTAAAACCCTGGGGCTTTGGTATTTTATCCATGCTGAAAAAGCCTCCATCACAGGACGGCTGAGCTCTTGTCGAGCTTTATATCGTTCTTCCGGCGTGACTTCTTTTAGTCCACGCTCGATGGCAAAGAGTTTGTTGCAGAAATCCAACCCCTCTTTTGCAGCTACTGGGG
>JAGXSC010000059.1 GCA_018334075.1 Actinomycetota bacterium | reverse complement strand
TGAGTAGATATACCCCTTCGGTCGACTCTGGACGAGCCGGCACTTGACTTTGCCGCCGAGTACAGCAAACATGACAAGATGGGAAGGTGGACCATGAACAGGGTTGTCACACCGATAGTCGCTGCAGGCCTTGTCATCGTCGGTCTGACCGGCATGATCGTGACCGCGGCGTACCTCCATCCTGTCGCTCCCATCGGAACAACACCCGCGAGCGGCATGGACGCCATGTTCATCGAGCAGATGATCCCTCACCACGACGATGCGATCGAGATGGCGGAACTGGCGCTCACGCGTGCCGAGCATCCCGAGATCAAACAGCTTGCGGCAGACATCAAGCGGACTCAGACCGCCGAGAACGCACAGATGCGGACCTGGTACCGGGAGTGGTTCGGTGTCCCTGATGTCGGCCGTTCGCCCCAGATGATGGGCGGCATGATGGGCCCTGGCGCTATGGACATGGCTGACCTCGAGGTCGCCGAGCCTTTCGACAAGGCGTTCATAGAGGCGATGATCCCCCACCACCAGACCGCGATCATGATGTCGCGGATGGCCGGCGGTGCTTCCGGAAGGCCCGAGATGCGTGAACTCACGTCAGCGATCATCGAGGCGCAGAGCACGGAGATTGAGCAGATGCGGACCTGGTACGAGGAATGGTACGGACGCTGATCTTCGCGATCGGCACCTGACAACCAAAGGAGCTGGACACACCATGATGGGTCGAGGATACGGTTACGGTTACGACATGATGGGTAGTTACGGCTGGTTCGGTGCGTTGCTCATGTTCTTCTTCGGCGCACTGGTCATCGCCGGGATCATGCTTCTTATCATCTGGGCGGTGAGAGCCTCGGCAAGTCATCCAGCCACTGGCGGAGGGACATTGCCGCCTGGAGCGGTTGGGCACGATGAGGCTGTCGCCATCGCCAAGCGCAGGTGTGCGAGCGGTGAGATCACGACGCAGGAGTACGACGAAATCATGCGTGCGCTCAGCGGTTAGCGATGCCGGAGCACCAGCACGTCACGGGTCCTCACACACAGCACTCCGGACCCCCGGCCAGCGGTGGTCGATCGCACGAAGCACATGAGAGCAGTCGGCACGAAGGTCACTCGCCCGGCTTATGCCGTCCCAGGCCCATCGACGGAATCCTGACGGCACCACGTCGGATGTGGATCTCGAGCAGCTGCAACCGGGCGACGTGGTCGTGGTCAAGCCCGGAGAGAATATCCCAGCCGATGGAGATGTGCTCAAGGGACGCTCCTCGGTCGATGAGTCGATGCTTACCGGTATCTTCGAGCCTTTCGTCCAGTTGCAGCAGCCGGGTGTCGCGAAGTCGAGAAGAACCGGGCTCGGACTTCCGCTATGCCGGCAATTCGCGACGCTGATCGGCGGAGAGGTGCCTGCTAGTTTCTTTGAGGTAAGCACGGCTCGGGTCACTCGCTACCATTCTGTTAGAACATTTGTTAGAAGCTACTTCCCGCACACGAGTTGGACGGCCGCCCGATCGTACTCATCGAACCCTGGGATTGAGTCTCTCGTCCGCGGATTCACTGCAAGCCGGAGTGAACACACAAGTTGCTCGAAGTTGGTGCTGGGGTTGCCGTCGGTATCCATTCCCTCATGGCGCGATCGGAGTTGCACTGATCGGCCGGCGGCATCAACCAGTGATACCATAGTTGGCTGCGGCGGATGCTCCTTGCTGTAGTTCCCGTACTCCGTGGACAGCACCGTCTCCGCAGCAGCACATGATGTCAATGAGCTCGTGTGATCACGCTTCTCGAGAATCAACCAGAGTTCAAAGCACGGATTACTGATGGCGACATTGACTCCCAACGCATGCGCTTTCGCGGCGGCTAATCTTGCCCGGCGAATACGATCAGGGCTCACTTCAACATCGAATACTGCCCACGCTTCGTCAAACTCGACAGCCGCCGGAATCTGACGTCGCCTTCGGGCATCCGCGCTTTGCTGAAGTTCATAGGCGAGTTCGACGAGTGCCAGTGGGTCTCCTGGGCAGTTCGACACGACCCGGACCCCGTCGCGAGTGAACCGCCACATGTCGCGTATACCCTGGAGATATGCGGGTTCGGTCTCGTCTCCCTCTGTGACTACTACTAGTGTCTTTGGCTGGTCCAGTCGCGCCGCCGCACGACCGCTCGGTCTAGGCGCCATCTCTAGTTCTCGCCATTCGGAAAGTGAACCAACGGAAGAGCGCCGTAACGCCCGGAGATATAGCCCCTCGTCAGGAGCTCGTCATTCCGCGGACGGTAATCGGTCAGAGGATAAACAGTCGTACGACCCACTTCGTCTCGTTCCGTGAACCAGACTTGGTCGCGCCTGAGTACGCCGGAATCCAGCAGCATCGGATTGTGCGTCGTGAAGATGACTTGAGCACCCGAAATGTTCCTACGACCGAAGAACAACTTAAGGAGTTCCTCGACCAGTGTCGGGTGCAGACTAGTCTCTAGTTCGTCCAACAAGAAGACGTGTCCATTCTGAAGCGCGTCCAGCCACGGCCCCGCCAACTGGAAGTAACGCTGGGTTCCATTGGACTCTTGCTCCAGATCGATTCCGTGCAGGTCGCCCTCCATTCCACGGTGACTAAGAGTGACATTCAGGGCTTCAACGGTCTCTGTCCGCTCAAGAATGCGAACCAGTGCAGGAGGCAGTTCGTCGCGGAACGGCAGATCGGCCAGGCCGACCTGCTTCCGGGTCACGAGTGCATCGGCCACGTTCATGTCGGCAGCTCTCAGCAGTTCCATAATCTCCGATCGCAGTCTCCCGCCTGCGTCCAATTGGCCTGCAGTGAAATGCGGCCCAAAACCCGCAGGCGCAAGGTCTGCGAACTGCAAGGACTCAGCAAACCACTGATGCAGAGGAATCAGCGCCGTGTCATTGAACTGAGGGCCGACCGACAGGAGCAACGTGTCGGAACGCACCTTCTTTCGAATCGCTGGATCGATCTCGTAAGTGTCGCCCGACGACCACAGGTAGCGATTCGCGCTATTCGACCAGCGACGCCGGAACCACTTGACCCTGAGACCGGCATCATCAAACGAATTCAGATACTCGACGTGAACACGATCAGGAGTCACGGAGAAGCCATACTGATACAGCCGTCCCGCCACGACGAAGAATGCCTCGAACTCCGATGGTCTCGTTGCGGACTCACGGTCCAGCACGAATGGCAACGTACCAGTAGGTGCATCGAGCGGCTTCATGTGGGATCCCGCAACGAAGGAGCCCATGAAGGCAAGTGCCTTCAGCAAGTTGCTCTTGCCGGCTGCGTTAGGCCCGTAGATTGCGGCACCCTTCAACAGGCCACTGCTCAATCCCGGCACATTCAGGTGCTTGACGTTGTCAGGATGGTCCTTGTACCGCTTGGCAGCCTCTAGGCTGATTGACTGGCGCTCTCTAATGGACCGGAAGTTCGAGACTGCGAACTCGACTAACATCGGGCACCCCTTCCTGTGGATACAAGAGTGATACGACACATTATCACCGTTTTGCGTGATTTTGTCACGCTATTTCACGTTTTCTCGGCATAACCACCATCTGGCCTTAGCGCCCGCTGCCTTATAGGTCGTCAGAATCGCCCAAAATTATGGAAGCGAGCTGACACGGCGGCACTGCTGGTGGTTGCAGCATGCACCTCGGCTAGAAAGCGGGAACGAGGTCCGCGCTCCGCATCGGCTTCGGCCACCGAATATGGACAGAGGTCCGCGCTCGCCATGGCGTAGGACTCGGCCTTGAGGCGCTCGATCTGCACGATCGTGCCGTCAAGATCAAAGATGAAGAGCCTCATCATCGGAGCCTCCCCACGCGTCAGTAGCGACCGGTCAGGTAGTTGATCTCGTAGGCGAGCGACGGATACGACCAGGTGACGGTCTTGAGCTGGGCGACCGTGAGTCCGAACTTCACCGCCAGCGTGAAGACGTTGATCACCTCATCTGCGTCGACGCCGAGCAGATGGGCCCCAACGATCGTGTCTGATTGCTTGTCGATGACCAGGACGGCGCCACCGGTATCGTTGCCCACGCGCGTTTGCGTGAACCACCCGCTCATGTCGAAGAACCGGCTCTCGAGGTTGTCGTCGCTCTCAGCAAAATCGGCGTCTACGCCGACGCGCGCCATAGGAGGGTCGCTGAAGATGACGCTCGGGGTCGCAGCCGTGTCGAACTCTTCGTCACCGCCGAGGATGTTTGCGGCAGCGACTTCCCCCTGTGCACCGGCGACCGGTGTGAGCGGCATGCCGATGGCGGCCGCGTCGCCAATGGCCCAAACCTTCGGATTGCTCGTGCTCCTCAATCGGCGATCGACGGTGACACCGCGCCGGGACTGCTCGATGCCGGCCGCGCTCAGATCCAGTTCTTGAAGATCAGGCACCCGTCCGGCGCCGTGAACAACGAGGTCGGTTTCGATGCGTGCGGTAGGTGTGACGACGATCAGCCCGCCTTCCGATTTCTCGACACGCTTGACCGGGGCGTCAGTCAACACGTCGATGCCGAGCGAGGAGTACCGCTCGGCGAGCATGCCTGCGAGCGTGGGATCGAAGCCCTTGAGCACCTGAGCGGAGCGATGGACGATGGTTGCCTGCGCGCCCGCATGATGCGCGATGGCGGCGAATTCGAACGAGATGTAGCCACCGCCTATGAACGCGATCCGCGCTGGCAGACTCTCAAGCCCGAGGAAGTCTTCACTCGTATTGACGTACTCCTCGCCCTCGATTCCGAGTTCCATCGGGCGTGCACCGGTGGCGACGACGAACGCATCGGCGGTGATGCTTGTATCACCGACCCGCAGCTCACCTTCCGAGACGAACGTGGTCGGACCGTGAATCGTCTCGATGCCCAGCTCACGCATCCAGTGCTCTGTCCTGGCAGGCACGGGATCCGTGTATGAGCGCTTGAAGGCCATCAGCTCCGGCCAGTCGATGGAACACGCGCCGCTGACACCCTTCCCGACCAGCATCGCGCTTCTGCCGATTGCCTCAGCGCCCGCCAGCAGCACCTTCTTTGGGACACACCCGCGAAGGGAACAGGTCCCCCCGTAGGGCCGGCGGTCGATGACCGCGACGCTCTTCCCCGCCTTGGCGCACTCGGCGGCCACCGTCTGTCCTGATGCACCACTACCGATGATGGCGACGTCGAAATGAGGCATCGTCTCTCCAAGTCTTGGATCCGAGCAGGAAAGTCTATCCAAGGGTATCTTACCCTTCATCCACTACGAAGGGCTTCGAGCATGAGAGCTGACATCGTTCTCGGTGCGCGCTTCCCGGACTACGAGCTGCGGGATCACAAGAGCAGGCCGCACAAGCTGTCCGAGCCGCTGTGAACCTGAACCGGCTGGGGCTCCGCGAAAACCTTATCTCCGACCTCTCGCCGCTTGTCGCCAATCCGGGGCGTGCTGGTCAGTTACTGACCTGACGAGGGGACTCTAACCCTCGTATGCCTGCATCCATACTCCGAGGCCTCGGACAACCTGCTCTGGCGCGAGACTCCATACTGGCACCCCCTCGTCTCCGCGCGGTATCCTGAGCCCTCACCCGCGAGTGGCGCTTGCCAGGGTAGGAGCCGTGTCACAGATCAGCCAGCTGCGGTGTCTATATCACAGGAGAGGGTGACCGGTTCGGGCATCCCGGTGGACACGGCAGCAGGAGGTTCTTAATGCAAGGAGGAGGAGTGCTCTCGATGGAAGCGCGCGCAGCATCCGGCCCGCACGATTTCGAATCCTTGTTCTCCTCCGAGCGAACAAGGATCGTACGGCACCTCCGGTACCTCACTGGGGATCTGCAGGTCTCTGAGGATTTGGCGCAGGAGGCGTTCGTGCGGCTATGGGAGCGTGCAGCCGCCGATGGATCAGGAGCTGTGCGCGACCCCGGTCCTTGGCTACTGCGCGTAGCGTCCAACCTAGCCTACAACCACTTCCGAGCCGAGGAGCGCCGCCGGGCGCGCGAAGACCGGGCCGGTGTGCAAGACGCT
>JAGXSC010000058.1 GCA_018334075.1 Actinomycetota bacterium | reverse complement strand
CCGCGGTCTTCAAAACCGTAGTGGGGCGTGAAGAGCGTCCCGGGTGTGTTCGATTCGCACGCGCCTCCGCCAAGCAGCGAAATCATCGAGCCGCCAAAGTTGAGCGCGAAACGCACGTAGGAGGTCGGATCATGGACGCATTGGTGTGTATGGCGACTCGCAGATCGATCAGGCGCTACACCGAAAAGCCGGTCGAGGCCGAGAAAGTCCAGGTGCTCCTCACCGCGGCGATGGCCGCACCATCCGCCGGGAATCAACAGCCCTGGCGCTTCATGGTGATTACCGACAGGGCTTTGCGCGAGCAAATCGCCGAGACAAGCCCGTACGCCAAGATGCTCCCGGAAGCGCCTTTGGCCATAGTGGTATGCGGGGAGACGAGAGGCCTTCGTCATCCCGAGATGTGGCAGCAAGACTGTGCGGCCGCCACCCAAAACATCTTGCTGGCCGCGCACACGATCGGCCTGGGGGCGGTCTGGCTCGGCTTCTATCCGCACACTGAGCGCTCCGAACCGCTCGCCGATCTTCTTGGACTGCCCGACTCGGTGCTGCCGATGGCCGTCATCGCGATCGGGTACCCCGCCGAGCAAAAAGAGCCCGCCGCCCGTTTCGAACCGGCGTTTGTCCACTACGAGTCCTGGTAGCGTCGTGTCGCCGCTTTCCGCCGAGGAGCTGACGTTTCGCATCCCAGGCTCGAGCGGCCCACCCTTGCTCGATGGCGTCTCTCTCACCGTGGCCCGCGGAGAGCTTGTCGATGTCATGGGTGCGAGCGGTTCTGGCAAGTCCACACTTCTTCGCGCGTTGGCCCGCTTGCTTCCCGGTTGCGAAGGGGCGCTCTTTTTGGACGGGACGCCAGCGGAGCGCATCGCGCCCACGCTCTGGCGAAGCCGCGTCTCGCTTGTGTCGCAAAAAACGGTGATACGCTCCGGCTCCGTGAGTGACAACCTTCTGCACGCCTGGAAGCTCAAGGTTCGCGCCGCCCAGGCACCCCCTTCCGACTCGGAGCTTCGTCTCGCTCTCGACAGCGTCGGGCTTCACGAGGTTGCGCTTCAGCAAGAGGCAGCTCGCCTCTCCGTCGGTCAGGCCGCGCGGATCGCCCTGTTGCGCTCCTCCCTGACATGCCCCGATGTGCTCCTGCTCGACGAGCCGGACGCCAACCTCGACGCGGAAAGCGCCGAGTTGGTCTCGCAAGTAATCGCGCGCTTCCTGACCGAGGGCGGCGCCGTCCTCAGGGTGTGCCATTTTGGCTCGCACTTGACTCCGGCGCGCCGTCTCAGGCTTCAGCAAGGAGCACTGACGGAGGTGACCCCCTAGATGCCGGATGCCGCCTCCGCACAGGTGATCCCCATCGGCCTGCCGCAACTGCTTCTCGCTACGGGCCTGGTGGTTCTAGTCGGAGTGATCTCAATCAGGCTTTCCCTGAAATTAGAACGCGAGCTGATGATCGCCACACTTCGAACTTACTTGCAACTCGCTTTACTGGGGCTTGTCTTGCAGTGGGTGCTTGATGTCGATACTCCCTGGCTGGTGCTTCTCGTGTTGGTGGTGATGGTGGCCGCGGCCGCTCAGCTGATCGCCCAGCGCACTCCCGGCGCCCCGCGCGGCGTTCTAGGCTCGTCGGTGGTGGCGATGGCGCTTTCGGGATTTACCGTCACATTCGCGGTTACCGGCCTTATTGTTCAGGTGGAACCCTGGTACATGCCTAGATACGTCATCCCTATCGCGGGGATGGTTCTCGGAAACTCAATGACAGGGATCGCGCTCTCGCTCGAACGCCTCTTTGCCGATATGGATCTGCGCGCCGAGGAGATCATAGCCTCGCTCGCCTTGGGAGCCACGCCGTGGGAAGCGGCGGGCGATGTGGTTCGCTCGGCGTTGCGCGCGGGATTGATGCCGACGATCAATGCGATGGCCGCGGCCGGAATAGTGTTCATCCCTGGAATGATGTCGGGACAGATACTCGCGGGAGTCGATCCCCTTGCCGCCACTGGATATCAGATCGTGGTCATGCTCATGGTTTCGGCGGCTACCGCCCTGGGCTCCGTGGCCGCCGTGATGCTGCTATTTCGCAAAAGATTCACCGCCGAGGGAGTTTATGTCGAGCAAGGCTATCGTAGTGACGTATAATGAGCGCATGACGCGCGAGGTGCCCAAAATATGAATCTGCTTGGCAACACCTATGTGCGGGTGAGCAACAGCTTTCTCCACGACATGGCGACCGGCACATGGGCCGCGTGTGTTCTGGTGTTGTGGGTTCTCAACAGGCAGGCACTCGGAGTGCCGCCGAGTGCCGCCGAGGCTCTTTCGCAAGCCGCCGCCGTTATCTGGCTTCTGTTGCTCGCCGCGCTTTTCGTGGTTACCGTGACTGGGATCCTGCGTCTTTTCTACTGGAGGGCCACCACGCCCGCCTCAGAGCTTGGCGCGAAACGCCGGGCGCTGATCGTCAAGCACATCGCTTTTCTCGTGATTTACGGAGGCGGAAGCTATTGGGCGTGGACGCTTCTATGAACATTTACATCACTGGTGATATTATGGCCGCTTGTAAATACACACGCTGCTTTCTTGTGCGGGGAGGGCCATGACCAGGTTTGAGCTTTACCTGAAGCGTAACGCTGCCAGGTTTGACCGTTATCTTGCAACTTTCTTTTCCGACGGTATCCATCCCGACATGAAGCGCTACCTGTACGATCCGGTCGCGCAATTCACTTCCAACGCCGGAAAACGACATCGTCCGCTGATATGCCTGCTCGCCTGCGAGGCCGTGGGGGGAGACCCCAAGCTTGCTTGGCCGTCGGCGGCGGCGATCGAGCACTTTCATACCGCCGCGCTCATACACGACGATATCGAGGACTCCTCGCTGACGCGCAGGGACGAGCCGTGCATGCACGTTTGCGAGGGCGATGGCATCGCGATCAACGCAGGAGACCTAGCGCTCTCCTTGGTTTGCGGCACCGTGGTTGCCGACCAGGGCCTCGACGACGCTGTTAAGTTGAGGGTACTCGCGGAGCTCGTAACCATGACGACCCGGACAATCGAAGGCCAGGCGCTCGATATAGGGTGGGCCAGAGATGGCCGCTTCGACCTTACCATCGACGATTACCTGCTGATGGCCAAGCATAAGACGGCCTACTACTCGGGCGGCGTTCCTCTGGCTGTAGGGGCGATCATAGGCGGGGCGTCCGACGAGCAAGTCGAGGTGCTGCGTGAATTCGGCATGGCGGCTGGACTCGCCTTCCAGATACAAGACGATGTACTCAACCTCGTAGGCACGAAGGAGGCGACCCGCAAAGACTTCCGAAGCGACATCACCGAAGGCAAGCGCACGCTGGTGGCGGTCCACGCGCTCCAGCACGCAGTCGAGCGTGAGCGTCTGCTCGAGCTGCTCTCGGGCGGCGTTTCGGAGTGCGCCGCCAAGGAGGAGGCCGTGGCCATTATGCGCTCCTCGGCATCTATAGAATTCGCCGAGAAGTATGCGCTGAAGTTGATATCCGACGCGAAGGTGAGCCTGAAGGACGCCCTTTCGCCAAGCAAGGCCCGCGAACTTTTGTTGTCGATGGCGGACTTTTTCATCAAGCGAAGTTCCTGAGATGATTGCGTGAGAGTGGAGGCGGCAGATGTCAATGCGTTCAGTTCGCGTTTCTGAGGGTATCTCGTGGGTCGGAGCGATCGACTGGAATTTGCGGGACTTTCATGGCTACGAAACTCCGCGCGGCACCACATACAATGCGTACCTCGTGCAAGGCGCCGAGAAAACAGCGCTTGTCGATACCGTCAAGGAACCGCTAGTTGACGAGTTGCTGGCCAGGGTGTCCGACCTTATCGATCCCGCGAAGGTCGATCTGATTGTCGTCAATCATGTCGAGCCTGATCACAACGGTGGATTGCGCAGGGTCATGGAAGCCATGCCCCAGGCGCGCGTCGTGGCCTCACGAGCGGGCGTCGCTGGGGTAGCTGACTATCACGACGGACTCGCGATCGAAGCTGTCGGACCCGATGATGTGATCGATCTCGGCGGCAAGACGCTGCGTTTCCTGCCGATGCCGATGGTGCACTGGCCCGATTCGATGTTCACCTATGTCGCCGAGTCCGCGACACTTCTTCCAAACGACGCTTTTGGACAGCATCTGGCGACCTCGGAGAGATTTGCCGATGAGGTTGGCTGCGATCTGGCGCTCGAGGAGCTCGCCATCTACTACGCGAACATACTGATGCCGTTAGGTCCACAGGTGGCCAAGGCGGTCGAAAAGGTGCTCGCAAAAGAATGGAAGATCGAAGTCGTCGCCCCATCGCACGGTGTCATCTGGCGCGGTGAAGCACTCGGTTACGCGCTTGACGCCTATTCGCGACTGACCTCGGGGCGGGTGGAAAACAGGTTCGTTGTGGCCTTCTCCACGATGTGGGGCTCTACCTCGGCACTGGCCGCCAGGATAGCCGACGCACTTGCCGCCGAAGGCGTAGGAGTCGATGTTTTCGACCTTGCGTCCACCCCCAAGGCGCATATCACTCACGTGTTGCACAGCGCGCGCGGGTTGCTTCTCGGCTCTCCGACTATGCACCATGGCATGTTGCACAATGTCGCCGGCTACTTACAGTATCTGGCTGGATTGAAGCCCGTCGGCAAGGTTGCAGGAACATTCGGCTCTTACGGTTGGAGCCCCGGTGCGTGCAAGCAGATGGAGGAGAGGCTGGCCGCCATGGGCTTTGAGCTGCCGTTCGAGCCGTTTACGGTGAAGTATAGCCCGAATGACGCCGATTTCGACGCGGCCGGCAAGTGGGCGGCGCGCTTCGCGTCAGGTGTTGCGCCATCTCAGTAAGGATTCGGCGGCGTCTTCGATCGAAAGCGCTGGAGCGGGCCGATCGCCCGACCGTTCGCCGAGGCGGGCGAAGAGCTCGGCGAGCACAGGCGGCTTGATGTTCCCGGCCGCAAGCAGGTTCGCTTCGCTGAACACTTCGGCGGGAGTGCCGGTAAAGGCGATGCGACCGCCGGGAGCCAGCACGTAGGCGAAATCGGCCAGCAGCGGAACGCTGTCAATATCGTGTGTCGACATCACGATCGACACCTCGTTTAGCGCCAGCACGCGCATCAGCTCCAGCATTTTGTCGCGCGAGGCCGGATCCAGCCCCTCAAACGGCTCGTCCATCACAAGCAGCTCGGGCCGCATCACAAGCGCTCCGGCCAGTGCGACTTTGCGCTTCTCGCCACCGGACAGATTATGCGGCACCTTGTCGCGCAAGTGTGCGATGCCGAGCAACTCAAGGGTTTCCATGACACGGCGCCGCACCGCTTCTTCCGCCATGCCGTACTGCCTCGGCGAGAAGGCAACATCGTCAAATACTGTCGGTGCCAGGAGCTGCTCCTCAACGTTTTGGAGCACGACCCCGATTCGTTCGCGTATCATCTTCCACTCTCGCGAAGGATCCACGCCAAAGACCCGCACAACCCCTTCTTGCGCGCGCAGCAGTCCCAGGATGTGGTAGAGCAGCGTGGTCTTTCCCGAGCCGTTGGGGCCGAGTACCGCGACTCGCTGGCCGCGCAGCGCCACGAAATCCAGGCCGCACAGATCAACCTCGGTGCCGTCCTCGTATGAGTGTTTGACGCAGCTGACTCGCACTATCTCCTCGGGCATCATCGCACTCTCCTGAAAAGCCCGGCCGTGACAAGCAGGATCACAAGGGAGACCATCGGCGCGATCCAGCTGTACGGGTTGAACACATCGGCGTACGCGCGCGCGGCCACGGCGGCGCTAACAAGCAGAAACGCCGCGGCAACGAGCGCGATATCGGCATGAAAGGAGCGTCCTTGCAAGGATGTCACCTGCAACCTGCCTTCGTAACCGCGCAGCCGCATGATGTCGTGGTCTCTTTGCGCCAGGTCGATTGCGTAGAGCAGCAGTCCGCCTAGAGCCCGGGTAATCGCCTTGGCGCTTCGCACCGGCTGCCCGTTTGAGAGACCCGAGCGCAGTCGGACCGCCGTGAGCAGGTTTGCGAACTTGCCCAGCAGCAGGAAGGTCGAACGGTAGGTCATCAGCATCGCGTCGCCGACGATGGTCGGCATCACTTTTTGCAGCGGAGCGAAAACCTGCGGGTAAGGGGTTGTGAGGATCAAAGTCACCGCGGTCAGTGCCGCTACGACCGCCTTCAGGATTATGGCCGCGCCAGTTATCGCGTCAGGAGCGGCCGAGAACGCAAAGACAGCGGCGAAAATCGCCGGATACATCGATAGCGAGAAGGCCAGGCCACCGGGTACCCGCGTGCTTGCGATCACCGCCGCCAGCAGTAGTCCTATCGCCGCCAACACCAGTACATTCCAACTGACGATCACCGCGGATAACACAAGGGCAAACGCCGCCAGCTTCGCGCGCGGCGCCGCGTGATGCAGCCACGAGGAACCCTTTGTTGCCGAGGAGTCTATTGCGGCAAGGTTCACCTATGTGGCCCAGTTTCATCTCCGGGCGGCGAATGCCTCCCCCCTGACAAGGCGCCCTCGAAGACAAGCGAGGGTCTTGCCTGGGCGATAAAGCCAATGATCGCCGCGATGATGAGTCCTTCGAGCAACCAGCCGATAGGTCCCAGCGTAAAGACCACTGTCGCGAATCTTGTGACAGACAGCGTCTTCTCTTCCTCGTGCGCATGATCGTGCGCGTGATCGTGCTCATGCTCATGTCCATGTTCTTGATCGTGGCCATGAGCACCGTCGTCCAGAAGCTTTAGCTTGAAGACGCCATCACCAAACGGGTTCTCGAACCTCATATTGCCAGGATCGAGCGCACCGGTTTCCCGCGCGGTGAGATCGCCTCCGCCTCCTAGCCACACGATACCGACGAGCAAAAGTGTTGACAGCGCAAGGGATGGAATCGTCGTGGCGAACGCAGCGATAGACGCGCGGCCCTTCCCGAAAAGACCGATCAGGGCACGAAACAATATCCAGCCGACAAGCATCTCCGAAAAGATCACGATAGTGTTCAGCCCGATAACGGTGACACCGCCGTGGCCGATCAGAGCCAAGGTCGTGACAACGATAAACGCTGCGATCGGTGAGAGAACCGGGCCAAGCAGTATGCCGCCCAAGACTGTCAAGTTGATGTGATACGCGATAGGGATGATCTCGCTCGACATCGCCACCATCATCAGCGCGGCGATGACCCCGAGCATCGGAACCTTTCGCCTGTAATCATCGGCCAGCGCTATCCGACCCATCACGCCCACGAGAATTGCCGCTCCGATCCAGCCGATCAACCACAGCCAGACAGGCAGCACGCCATCAGGAATGTGTATGTGAGACACAACTTCCTCCCTCTTGCTTGCATTGTGCGCATACGCCATACAACTCGATTTCGTGCGCGATAACTGTGGATCCAGCTACCGATGTCGCCTCGAAAGCAGTTTCCTCAATTGGGCAGGCGGTGTGTTCGACTCCTCGGCAATTCGTGCAAACCAGATGATGATGGTGGCCTTCCACCTCACATCGGGCGTAAACCGCCGAGTCGTCGAGCGCTCCGACGCGGGTCACATACCCTGAGCGCTCGAGCGCCGCCAAGGCGCGATAGATCGTGGCCAGTCCGACGTCGTGGCCATCGGCGGTAAGCGCGCTTCGCAAATCTTTAGCGGAAAACGCGGCGGAAGAGGAAGCGAATTTTTCCGCGATAAGCGATCGGGCGGCTGACATCCTGCCGCTTCCGTATGGCAGGTCATTAGGCACGGGCGTGGCACCTCCTGTCGCTCGGAAAGTGAGAATCATTCTCATTTTCCTAAATGATTGTACCGCGAATGCTTTGCCAGGTAGCATAGAAAAATGTAAAAACCAAGATCGGGAGGATTTACCGTGAACATCACTCATCTGCGCACGTTTGTCACCCTGGTTGAGCAGGGCTCCTTCTCGGCGACCGCCCGTACCATGGGCTTCTCGCAGCCGGCGGTCACCATGCAGATACAGGCACTCGAGGCCGATCTGGGCGTCACGCTGGTGGACCGCAAGTACCGCAAGCTTGAGCTTACCGAGGCGGGCGGGGTTCTGTTGCCATACGCCCAAAGAGCGCTCGTGGAGGTCGATCGCGCCCGAGAGGAGATCGGTCGGCTTTCCGGCGTCGTCTCCGGCCGTCTGCTCATGGCGGCTAGCACCACTCCGGGGCAGTATATTTTGCCCGGACTGCTCGCCGAGTTCCTTGAGGAATACCCGCAGGTGGGGATATCCCTGCAGATCGCGGACACCGCCCGTGTGGTCGAGGCTGTGGCCTCCGGTGAGGCTCATCTCGGCATGACAGGCGCGGAGCTGCTCGACGCGAAGGTCGCTTTCGAGCGCATGGGCTCCGATGACCTTGTGGTGATCTGCCCGAAAGGACACTCGCTCGCGATGGGCCGCAGATCGATTTCCGACGTTGCCGAAGCTCCGTTTATCATGCGGGAGGAGGGGTCGGGCACGCGCCTGGTGGCCGAGGAAGTCTTGCGCGAGGCATCGATCGACCCCGGCGACCTGCACGTGGTGACCGAGCTTGGCACCAGCGAGGCGATTGTCAGCGCGGTCGAAGGCGGCATGGGTGTCGCGGTTGTAAGCCGCTTCGTCGCCGAGAAGGCCCTTGCGCTCGGCACGATAGCTCTCGTCGAAGCCGATGGCTTTCCGGCGACCCGACCGCTATTCGCGGTATTGCCCCGCGGGAGCTGCACGAGAGCGGCCGAGGCGTTTCTCGGCTATCTGCGGGATGCGCTTGGCGGCATCGAGTCCGGCGACAATCCCCGGTCGTGAACCCCGAAGGCGATTTTGTGACCTTCACATTCGCCACGACGCATGATGCGATCGCTGCCGAAGCGCTGTTTCTGCGCGCGGTGCTCGACGTGGTTCCGGTACCCGCGCCAAAGACGGAGAAGGCGCTTTGTGGCTTGG
>JAGXSC010000057.1 GCA_018334075.1 Actinomycetota bacterium | reverse complement strand
AGTGTACACTCTTGATTGTTTGAGTCTTTTGCATAAGCTTTTCCACGAGAGTTCTCAATAATGATATCTCGTGATGTTGTAGGTGCATAGTTATCTTTAATTTCATCAATAGCCCACGAAGGGATGTTGTAGATATTGACCTCAACGTAGTCCTCTCCACCTTCAAGACACTCTTCGTCAATCTCGATGGCTAAAACCTTCGAGTCAAACATTTCATCGTAAACGAATTTTGGTTTCCATCGGTCTACCCCGTTCAATACCTCAATTTCTGCACCTTCACGAAGTAAAACAAGAAAGCCAAGCTTCATACCTTCACCAAACTTGCCAATTGTAGTTGGATCCTCTTTTTTAGAGGATTTTCCCATTAAAAGTGCATTAACAGGGATCTTACCACCATGAGAAGTGATATGCAAACTGTCGTGTTTAAAGTTAACATCAAACTTACCTGTGTCGATAGCATTTTGCAGTAGTTCACGAGCACCTTGCCACCAGGACCAGTGTGAGACATAATCTTCTGTCAGACTTAATTTAACTAATTTCATATGTTTCCTTATCATTATCCTAACATTGGGAGAAATAACCTGTTGTTACTCAAAATTAACTCTTTTTGAATAAGTCCATAGATAACAAAAGCATGACCACACTTCTTATCTTCTGCATGGATTACATCGAAGTAAGTCATTCCTAGTTCTTGGTAGTGGTACCCATCAAAATCAAGTAATGCGATCTTATCACCACTGGCTACACGTGTCCATAAATCTTTAAATGTTTCTGTCTTGACGACTGCACGTGCATACATAGGGAAGTAGAGATTCCTGCGTGCTGAGATGTAGTCTAACTTCTTGCCATCCCAAATACTATACAAAGGTTTTCTACCTTTGCCCATAGGATATCTTTCCGCTCTCCAGTTAGCCCAACCTGTTCTAGCCCATTTATAATACTCTTCAGTAGGGTTTCCATTTTCATCTATGTGTTCTTCATACACCTTGCTAAACTGCCAGGCATTTTCCATATTCTTTGCTACAATACCATTGTACATAGGTATGTCACGCAAATAGAACGGGCTAAGTTGTTGCCCGTATCCCTCTTTGTCACGGCTTGTAGTGTTGACCACCTCAAACCCTTCTGGCACTTTGTCCCGCATACCGACTACAATAAGATTATCATATCTCATAAGTCACCACCATAAACACTGATAATATTTACCAAATAAAACTAAACCTTCCTCAACCTTAGTTCTATATAAAGCTTCGTCAACCTTATAACGAGAGTACTCGTTCTCATTTGTTACTTTTATGTTGACTGAAACATTTCCATCTTCCCTTTCTTGGGTCAGATGATTAAATTCAAATGCATAATCTTTTAAATTAGGCTCATTCTTAGTATCAAAAGCATAGATCATTTTATCTATAATTTCTAACCAAAGTTTTGAACCTTCTTCTAACTGTTCATCTGTGAAGTTACCTTTGTGGTCTGGATATAGATCTGCTAAAACAAGACTTGGCACACCTACCCAATCCTTACGAGATGGATCTGTAATAACCTCTTTAAATTTGATTAAAGCAGAGAGTAATATAGGATTAAGGGTAGAATCAAGACTCCATGTATCTTTAACACCAAATTGAATACCTTTTCTGTTCATGTACATTATTCTTTCTCCTTTTGCTTTTCTTCTTTTTGTTTCTGCATTCTTTCACGTAAAATTTTAGCTTGTTCTTCTGTTAAAAGACCATAACTCATAAATTACCTCACATGACTAAGTATAGAATAAAGACTATAGCGACACAGGTCCAGATAGTCTTACCAGAAACTTTAGATCGCTTAGTTTCATAACTAAGACCAGTTCCATGTGCACCGATTGTATTCTTTACCCCGTCTTTATTGATATTTGAAGTAAACCATCCTGCCCTAACACTGGTTGAATTAATGCCTTTCTTCCCAAGATTGATGTAAACACCGGGTAGTATTTTAATACGTTGTCTGAATCTGAATCCCATAATTTTCCTTAAGATTTATTCCACTTTTTGAGTAATTTAGATGCAAGTTGATAAGTACCATTTGCATAACCATTAAATTATTTAAAATCGTCCTGACCAGAATTATAATCTTTCAAAGCACGATGAAGCCAAGACACCCAAGCAGCACGTCTCTCAAATGAACCAAAATCAAAGTCTTCTCTTCGTAACCAACATTGAAATTCTTCACTCTCTTTCTCAATGAAATTTTCTTTTTTAGCCTTCTCATTAGCAGAAATTTCATCATAAAAAGATTCTTTCACTTTACCTGTTTTATCATTGAATACTTCATAGACAAAATGTGGATCTTTATATGCTGGATGAGATACTTCTTTTTTCTTCACTGTGTACATTTTAATTCCTCTGTTTCCTGTTATTTCTTCCTCTTAAAGATAACGTCTGTTGCCCAGATAATCAACAGAAAGATAAATACACTTACTATGATATTAACTGTCTCCCAGTCCATACGTCACCTCCAGGATCTGTTGAGATTAAATTATACTCAATACCTTCTATGATTGCTACATCTTTTTCATAGATAACCAACCATTTATCATCGACACAAGACGGTTTACAGATCGGTGTGTAACCTAGTAATGCTGTCATAGTATCTACTGCAAGTCTTCTGGTATTGAACTCTTTTACAACTGTATCTTTCTCAGATTTAATAGTACATGTTAACATAAAACCTCCTAAAGTGTTATACTACTATTTTACCGTAGTATTGACCTTAAGAGGTTAAGAATCATCCCTATTGTGAATTATCTGTTAATTTTTCAGCATCCTCTGCTTCAACTCTGGTATACTCACCATCCATAATGATGGAGGTCTCTTTTTCGTAAGAGACTAACCATTTGTCTTGCATCTTATTAACTTGAAATTTATCTTCTAGCAACGCAGACATTGTTGAAACTGCTTTACTTCTTGTATTGAAGACTTTTCCTACAACTTCTCTCTGATTAATTATTTCCATTAGATTTCACTCTATATTTAATCGCTTACACATGCGTTGAACTTGAATAGGTGAATACTCACCACCATTACGTGCTTTGATCCCTTTCTTGTTAAAGTTATCTGCAATCTGTGCATAGGTTAAACCAATTGAGCGCATGGTGTCAAGCTTTTCTTTGTACTGCTCTGCAAAATTTGTGGCAGATTTGGCAAGACGTTGACCAAATACTTTACTACTTTTGTTTCTGTGTACCGCAGCACCAATAAGAACACCTTTTGCCTTAGCAACACTCAGGGCTGCTTTGGTTCGAGATGAGATAGCTCGTGCCTCTTCCTCCGCCATTACAGACATGATCTGAATAACCATGTTAGTAGCACTCGGCATTGTAGCAATTCGCACATTGATTCGGTTTAACAGGTGACTGACAGACTCAACCTGACGACCAAGACGGTCAACTTTAGAAACTAGGAGAGTTGATCCAGTTTCCTCACAGAGTTTAACTGCCTTTACTAACTCTTTACGCTCAGTCCAAATAGATTTACCAGAATATGTCTCTGAAAACTCTGCAATTACCTCTGCCTCTGGGATCTGTTTAAGGAAACACTGAATGTCGTGGTCCTGTGAACCAAAACCATACTGATTACCTTCAACCTTTTCTTTAGAAAGACGTTTGTAAACTACAAATTTCTCTGACATTTTAAAACTCCGATTTGTCCTGTTCTTGCTATGTAGTTTGGCCTAGTCTCATACTTTTGTCAAGTCTAAAAATGAAAAAAGCACCCGAAGGTGCTTGTATAAAATTTTAGGTTGTCGTTGGTGTATCAGATTCCAGTGTGGTTTCTACTACAGTCAACGTGTTAGGATCAATCGTTGTGCCGAAAGCCCTTTGAAGAAGAACTGCTGCAACTTGTTTAGCTTGGTCTTCTGTTGCTGCATAGACACCTACACCACGTCTGGTATTTGAACCAGAATCAATATAACAAACTTCAAAATACATGATATTTTCCTTTTTAGTGATCACTATAGTATTTTAACATATTTCACACAAAATAGAAAGTATCTTCTAGTCCTAATCTATTCTTTCTGTCCCAGATGTAGTAGCAGTATTCTGTCATATCATTTCTACTACCCTTAAATTTTGGTCTTTTTGTTAAAGTAATTAGTGCATCTGGCTTATTAGCATTCCAGAATTCTTTACGTTTCTTAGAACCAAGGAAATTAGCCCTTTGAAGGTAGATTATCACATCTGCTTCAGTAAAGCTCTTTTCAAGAAAAGGTACAGATAAACTGAATGGCGGATTTGTTATAATGCAATCAACGTGTTCAAATTTTGTGGTTAAATAGTCTACACCTTCGCTTAACTCTGCCCATTGTGATCCTTCTGGCATATACTTATAAAAAGATTTAGCTTCACCACGACAAGGTTCAAGATAAGTCCAATCCCGTCTCATAGGGATTACTTCAAAAAGATCTAGGACAGTATATTCTGGAGTTGGATAATATTCGTTACTAGGTTTATCATAATTATTTGCCAATATCGCCTCCATAGATCTTTTTAAACTCTGTTAAAATCTCTTCTTTACTTCTGTCCCTAATATTGATACATGGAATATGAAGACTCTTTGCAAGATTCCAGGCAGTGGCTGTGCCACCTTTTACACGTTCAACACCATACTGATCAAAATTAAAATCGGCACAAGCGATAAGGATTTCAGATGGAGTATTTAAGTCTAAACCTAAAACCTGGTGAATATTCCTCTGATGAAGTTTAAGGGCACCTTGAGACAGTCTGTCAAAAGCTGGATGGATCTTTTTGACATATTCTAAGGTTTCTTCTGGCATAGGTAAAACAATCTCATCACCAATTAAAACACTTCCACCTTTAAAGTTCTTCCAAGGAATATAAATTTCAGGTTTTAAGTATGTACCTTCTCTGAATCCAAGTTCCCCTGCTGTATCAGCGCCATTTGCTTTACCAGAACGAATGATATACCCATGTTGAGCAAAATATTTAGCAATTCCAAATAAAGTTAAATATTCTTTCTCTGAAATATTCCTACTCCCCACTAAAGTAAAATATTTATTAGACATTATTTTTATTTACCGTGTTGATTGCTGCTGCATATGAGTCTTCTACAACACCTAATGTGCCAAGAGTGAAAACTTCTGAGGGGTATCCTTTGAAAGTAGCTTGTTTCCTCTTCCACACATCTTTACTAACTCCATCAATAGTGATTTTAGTAGGAACTTTATCATCCTGCTCTTTTTTAAGCTCTAAGCTAAAAATTTCCCTAACTAAATCTTTATCATCAGTTTCTAATTCCAAGATTTCAGAAATCTCACCAACCAATTTAGTAACTTTTACTTTGTATCTCATTCTTCATCTTCTCCTGTAATATAATGATTAATGTTATCGCCATCTAACCATGTGAAACATAATTTACCATTAAAAACTGAGCCTGTATCTGTATAAATTCTGTTTTCAATATGCAATGGTTTTTCTACATAGGAGTGTCCATGGAAAACATAATCAATACCCAAGACAGGTTTAACTTTACCAGAGCCTTTTGGATTTTCTTTATGATAAAAGAAAGCTTCTAAGGTATTACGATCCCACATTAAAGATTCTCTACCTTTATCTGTTTTCAGCATTGATAAAACTTGATCCCAAGTAGTATCAAGATATTCAAACCCTACAGATTCATATTTACAAGGAATTCCGCCATGAATAAATCCTAGTTTCTTACCTCTGTGATGAACTTCAAGTACAATAGGTTTCTGATTAAGCCATTTACACAAGACTTCCATACCAGACTCACCCACTTCATCTAAGACGCTGTGACCACCATTCTGATACCAACAATGATACCAGTTTCTGTCTGATAAAGCATCCATCATCATCTTTTCATGGTTTCCTAAAACCATATATCGATTTTCTTTCTGAGTGAACTCTACAAACATCTTTAGATTTTCTTTCCCACGATCACCTAAATCACCAAGGGATATAACAACATCAGAATCTTTGATGCCAAGTCTTTTACAGCCCTCCTTATAGAGGGCATACATACCATGAACATCAGAGATTATATAAAGATCCTTCTCGTCAGGAATTATCAGTTTCTGATAGAACGGTTGGTAATTTTGAATCATCTGAATATTTCTCCTGAATCTCAACAAGTTTACTGTGAAGTTTAATTTTAAGATCTGACTTAAGTGATTTTTCTTTTGCAATAACACCAAATGCTTGCAGGTTGTTTAAGATATCTTTCTTGCTTAAGATTTCTAAGCATCGTTTCGCATCACCTTGAATTTTTATATTCAAGCACTCACCTTTCAAAGTTTCTCCATCACTAGAGAATACTTGAAGAAAACCATCTTTAAAAAGTGCTAATGTAGCTGTCTCAGCAATAATCTGATCATCGTCTCCATCACTGAGGATTTCAGATTTAATATCTTCATTAACAGGTTCATCACCAAAGATGTATTTAACCAACTCTTCTTTAGTCATCTCTTCAGCTTTTTCTTTTGTTAATTCTTCTGGTTCTTCATCTAAGTGTTCAATGAAAAGCTCTCCTCCAGTAAAAACATCACGTTTAATCGCTACTTTAACTGCATCTTCAGCAGATGCTCCAGCATCCATAGCGGATAAAGCAAAATCTGCACCGGAACCAATAGCATAATACTCAGCCCCCACAATTTCATAGCAACGCTTCCCACCTTCATACATGAAGATAACTCCATCAGTAAAGACAACGATACCAGTGAAATCTTCATCGTCAATATTTTCTGGAATGAAAACTTGAACATGTGGTGATTCACCCTGGACAACTTGTGCATCACTCCACTCTTCAAACCACTTAAAGAATTGGAGTACACTGGAGAGTCTACCTGCACCACCAACTAAACAACCATTAATCTTTCTTACTTTCTTTAGATTTGTTTGATCAATACGATCACCCCAACTAACTTGACCGTCTGAAACCATCACCCCATTACGTGTTGCAATTGTAGTCATTGTACTCTCCTCTTTATGGGAGTCCTTTCCCTTGTTAATTTATTCCTCTTCAATATAACTTAAGAGTTCCCACATACCTTTTTTATACTTCAAGAGATACTCTAAAGCACGTACTGTATCTTTGTCTGCCACGATGTTGCCTGTAACAAGATTAGACTTATTTAAATCACCTAAATCTCTAACTAAAGATGCTTTTTTAAATGCTACATCAGAAAGAACAAGTAACCTGACATCATCAATCTCTATAAGCAAGCTTTCATCTTCTTTATAAGCTAAATCAAGGATAGCTTCAGACAAATTCTGGTGTTGATTGTCTTTTAAGTAGTATTGTGAAACAATATCCTTACCGAATACAAATTTATGCAGTAAATCCTCTGTTCTCAAGAAAATTTCACGCATAATTATGTTGTCTCTAATATAAGCATATTCATTAGGTTTTACTAGACCAAATCTATAAGCCTCGTCAATTTTCTCCTTATCTATAGTTGCATATGTTGCCATCTATACCTCATGCATAAAGTTCTGTGATGAGCTTAGAGAGTTCACTACGTTGGTTTTCATCAGTTGTTAATTTAACATAGTGGATAAGCTCTTGAGTACTTTCTACAAAACCATCTTCGGCTTGCTCTGTTACTTTAGAAATCAAATCTGAGAAACCATCATCACGTTTCTTGACAGAGTACCGTTGAC
>JAGXSC010000056.1 GCA_018334075.1 Actinomycetota bacterium | reverse complement strand
TAACCTGCTGCTGCTTATCGGCTCGACGACCGGCCGAGACGGGATCGGCGGAGCCAGCGTTTTGGCCAGCCAGGAGTTCGATGAGGCCGCCGAGGAGAAGCGCCCCAGTGTGCAGGTCGGCGATCCTTTCGAGGAAAAAATCCTGATCGAGGCGTGCCTTGAGCTGCTCGACGAAAAGCTGCTGATCGCACTCGGCGATCTAGGCGCGGCGGGTCTGACATCGAGCGCCAGTGAGATGGCCTCTCGCGGTAATGCCGGGCTCGACATAGAGGTGACTCGCGTGCCGCTTCGCGAAAACGCCATGAAGCCGTATGAGATCATGGTCTCGGAGTCGCAGGAGCGAATGCTGGCTGTCGTGACTCCCGAAAACCTCGCACGCGCCCACGCTGTGTGTGAGAAGTGGGGGCTGCTCTCCACGGTGATCGGCGAGGTCACGGATACCGGCAGGTTCGTGGTGCGTGAGGCTGGCAAGATCGTGGCGGACATCCCGGCCTCGACTCTCGTCGATGACGCGCCGGTCTATCAACCCGAGATGCGCAAGCCGGGCTACATGGACGAATTGCAGAACTTCGATCCCTTGACAGAGCTCGACCATCCTGACGACCCGGCCATGCTGAAAGAGACTTTCCTCGCCGTGCTGTCGAGCCCCAATGTGTGTTCGCGCCGGTGGATCTGGGAGCAATACGACCACCAGGTGATGCTCAATACCGTGATTCTGCCCGGCGGAGACGCTGCGGTGTTGCGTATCGGCGATACAGGCCGAGGAGAGATGACCAACCGCGGAATTGCCGCGTCAAGCGATTGCAATGGCCGCTACGTCTACCTGGATCCTTACCTCGGCGCGCAGATAGCGCTGGCCGAAGCCACTCGAAACGTCGCTTGCGTTGGAGCCAAGCCAGCGGCGATCACGGATTGTCTGAACTTCGGCTCGCCGGAAAAGCCCGAGGTTTACTGGACATTCCACGAGTCGATACGCGGTCTTTCCGACGCATGCAAGCGCTGGGAGATTCCGGTAATCAGCGGTAACGTCAGCTTCTATAACGAATCGTTCGGCAAACCGATATACCCTACGCCTACTGTAGGGGTCGTCGGGCTTCTAGACGATGTAAGCCTGAGATGCACTTCGGAGTTCAAGGGCGAGGGCGATACGGTGGTGCTTGTCGGCGAGACATTGGCCGAGCTGGGTGGCAGCGAGTACCTCAAAGTCGTCTTTGACACCGTGGCCGGCGCTCCTCCCTCACTCGATCTCGATCTTGAGAGTCGCGTGCAGTCGGCCGTTCGCGAGGCGATCGGCGGTAGGCTTCTCCTCTCCGCGCACGATTGCTCCGAGGGCGGGCTTGTGATCGCGCTGGCCGAGAGCTGTATCGCCAGCGGAATCGGGGCTGAGATCACTTTAGCCGGCGGGCTAGCTCCGGTTGCGGCGCTGTTCAGCGAGTCGCAAAGCCGCATCGTTGTCTCCGCCGCCCAAAAGGACACAGACGCGCTTCTCGCGCTTCTTGCCGGCTGGCAGGTTCCTTTCACGGTTCTCGGCAAGGTCGGGGGCGACACGCTCAAGATCGCGAGTCCCGAGGGGATGCTCGTAAGCGCTTCGATCCGCGAGATGCGCGATGCCTATGAGCCCACATTGGAGGCGCTGGTTCATGGATAGCCGACCTGACCGCATGGAAGAGGCGTGTGGCGTCATCGGCGTGTACGCGCCAGGACAAGGCGTCGCGAGGTTGGCGTACTTTGGCCTGCACGCGCTTCAGCACCGCGGCCAGGAGAGTGCGGGCATTGCTGTCGGAGATGGCGAGACGGTCACGGTCATAAAGGACCTCGGTCTGGTGAGCAAGGTCTTTCGGGAGTCGGATCTCGATTCGCTTACCGGCGACGCCGCGATAGGGCATACCCGTTACTCGACGACCGGCTCCTCGAACACGTGGAACAACGCGCAGCCTCACCTCTCGGCGATCGGCCGGCAGGTCATCGCGCTTGCACACAACGGCAATCTTGTGAACACAGCCGATCTCAGGGACTCCCTGCGCGGCGAGAAGGTGCGCTTCCGCTCCACCACCGACTCCGAGGTGATCGCGACTCTGATCGGTCACTATACCCAGATACACCATCACATCCGCGAAGGCATACGCAATACGATGTCGTTGATCCAGGGCGCTTACGCGGTGGTCCTCCTGACCGAGGATGCCCTCTACGCCTTTCGGGACTCACACGGGATCAGGCCGCTCGTTCTCGGCAGGCTCGGCAATGAGGGCTGGGTGGTCGCAAGCGAGACGTGCGGGCTGGATATTCTGGGCGCTGTCTACGAGCGCGATGTGGCGCCGGGAGAGATGATCAAGATTTCGGCGAACGGACTCGAGAGCGAAGAGGCGGTACCCGCCGAGAAACTCAGCCTTTGCATGTTCGAGTTCATCTACTTTGCCAGGCCGGACAGCGTGATGTACGACTGCTCGCTTTACGAGGCGCGCCGCCGCATGGGAGAATCGCTCGCAAAGGAGGCTCCCGCCTCGGCAGACCTCGTCATCGGGATTCCGGACTCCGGTGTGCCGGCAGCGGTGGGATACGCGCAAGGCAGCGGGATTCCTTTCGGCGAGGGGCTCGTGAAAAACCGCTACGTCGGACGGACGTTTATCTCGCCGTCACAACAGCTTCGGCAGCAGGGCATCCGGTTGAAGCTCAATCCGCTGCGCCACGTCATCAAGGGCAAGCGCCTGGTCGTTACCGATGACTCGATCGTGCGGGGCAATACAAGCCGCAAGCTCGTGCAGTTGCTGCGCGACGCTGGCGCCGCCGAGGTGCACATGCGTATCACATCGCCTCCGGTGAGCTGGCCGTGCTTCTTCGGGATCGACACGGATTGCCAGGAGCAGCTGATCGCGTCGAGTCACAGCATCGAGGAGATTCGCGAGTTTATCGGCGCTGATTCGCTTGCGTACCTCTCGCTTGACGCGCTGGTTGAGGCCACCGGCGCACCCAAGGAGCGATTCTGTCTGGCGTGCCTGGATGGCGACTACCCCATCGAGATTCCGGACTCTGTACGCCGAGGAAAACTCGCACTGGAGTCGTGCGGCTGACCGATGCCGGAGCAGATCGCACTTTCCTTGCTAGCCGGCGTGACACTGGCGTTTCACTTCAATCCCGTCACGGCGACAGTCACTGCCCTGCTGGCCGCGGGTCTTTCTGGAGGCAAGCGGCCGGCCGCCGTCGCTCGCATGCTCTTCGTTGCAGCCGTGATTGTGACGGGCTGGCTGATTGGAGACGGTGTTGCGGTTCTGACAAGCGCGTACGACGCATACACCTCCGATGCCGCCCGCATCGTGCCCGCCTTACCTGATTGGGCCGAGTATCTGGCGCTCGCTATCTGGGGGCTGGGCGGCATGGCGATTGGTTATCTGCTGCCCACCTGGGCTGGGGTTTTCGTGGGGCGCAGGGTCACTCACGGCACGGGATGGGCATCTGCGGCATGGGTCGCGGCTTCCTCCGCCCTCGTTTTGTCGATGTTCGCGGGATCCGTCTGAAAAGTGCACGCCTAAAAGAGCCATGCTTGCCCGTTGCGGTAGAATTCCTTGTACGACGACCAATGTGGTTGTGACTAAAAATAACAAGCAGTGACGACAGGGGAGCCGATGAGCGACGACTCGGAGAAGAAGCCGTTTACCTATCGCGACGCCGGTGTGGACACGCAGGCAGGCGCGCGCTCGGTTGAGGCGATCAGGGACGCGGTGCGCTCGACGTACCGGCCGGAAGTGATCGGGGATATCGGCGGGTTTGGAGGGCTGTTCTCGGCGGCTTCACTGCGCGAGATGAAAGATCCGGTGCTCGTAAGCGCCACAGATGGCGTCGGGACCAAGATCGAGATCGCCAAGGCGCTAGGGCGGCACGACACGGTCGGCATCGATCTGGTGGCGATGTGCGTCAATGACATCGCGGTCACCGGCGCCGAGCCGCTTTTCTTTCTCGACTACATCGCCATCGGGCGTCTGGTCCCTGAGGCCGCCGAGCAGCTCGTCGGCGGCGTCGCCGCGGGGTGCCGCGCAGCGGGATGCGCTCTCATCGGCGGCGAGATGGCCGAGCATCCAGGAGTTATGGGCGAGTCCGACTACGATATGTCCGGCTTTTGCGTTGGGGTCGTGGAGCGCGACAGGATGCTGCAACCCGCCTCGGTGCGCAAGGGAGACGTCATCTTGGGGCTGGCGTCTAGCGGCCCGCACTCCAACGGATACTCGCTGATCAGGAGGGTACTCGTCGAAGGCAGGGAGGAGGCACTTTCGCTCCCAAGAGTAGATTTTGGGGGCAGAAGCCTGGGCGACGTCCTGCTTGAGCCGACGCGTATCTACGCCAAAGCTATCCGCCATGTGCTTCAGGCCGTGCCGGACGGCTCCGTCCGCGCGATGGCCCACATAACCGGCGGCGGCATCACGGAAAACCTCGACCGCGCGTTGCCGGATGATTGCGACGCGCTAATTGCGCTTCGCGCATGGAGGTCACCTAGAATCTTCGACGTGATCGCCGAGGAAGCGTCTTTACCCGCCGAGGAGATGTGTCGCACCTTCAATATGGGCATCGGAATGGCGGTCATCGCTGAGAGGCGTCGCGCCGCAGATGTGGCAGCGGCTTTTCGGCAGATCGGCGAGAGCGTCTTTGAGATCGGAGAAGTCATCGAGGGACAGGGGAAAGTCGTCTATGAGCGATGAAATCGGTGTTGCGACAGTACGTTTGGGTGTGCTGATCTCGGGCTCAGGCACCAATCTGCAGGCGATCATCGACGCGATCGAGGCAGGTACGCTGGACGCGGAGGTCGCGCTCGTGATCAGCAATCGCCAGGGGGCGTACGGGCTCGAGCGGGCGCGCAACGCAAATATCCCGGCGATCTGGATCGACAGCACTGCCTGCTCGACATCGAGCGAGTACAACTCTCGTATCAGGGATGCGCTTCTCGCGCACGAGGTCGATTTTGTGGTGATGGCCGGGTATATGAAGTTGCTCGGCGTTGAGGTGCTTGACGCATTCGATGACAGGGTTATAAACATCCATCCGTCGCTGCTACCGGCTTTTGCCGGCGCGGCGGGCATCAGCGATGCTTTCGAGTACGGGGTCAAGTTCACAGGGGTGACGGTGCACTTCGCCAACGAAAGATTCGACGAAGGCCCCATCATCGCGCAAAGAGTGGTGGAGATCCTGCCCGAGGATACGCTTGAGTCTTTGGAGGCGCGCATCCACGAGGTGGAGCATGCCCTCTACCCCGAGGTATTGCAGTGGCTGGCGCAGGGTCGTGTCGTGATTGAGGGCAGGAAGACGTGCATTTTGTCCGTAACTACGACAGAAAACGACTTTGCTGATAACATCTGACACGCGTACGGCGACGCCAATGTGTGTGCCGGCTGCGCAAAGGGAGAAAGGAATTGCGTATGCATCGTATTAGGGGTTATCAGAAGCTTATACTCATCGCAATGGCTGTGTCGGCGTTGGCGTTGATGCCGGGATGCCGCAGCGCACAGCCGGGAGAGGACCCAGACGCCGGCGGTTCTCAGGTCACCGAGGTCAGGATCGGTTTTGCCGCGCCGCTTACCGGCGACAACGCGGTTTTTGGGCAGGGGATGAAACGCGCCGTGGAGCTCGCTTTCAAGGAAGCCAACGAATCGCCTGAGGTGCGCGAAGCCGGTTACAGGTTCGTTTTGCGCGCCGAGGACGATCAGGGCGACCCGAAGCAAGCCGTAAACGTCGCCAACATTCTCGCGGGTGACAGCAGTATCTTAGGGGTCATCGGGCACTTCAACTCGGGTTGCTCAATTCCGGCGGCTCCGGTATATCAGCAGGCAGGGCTCGCGATGATCACGGTATCATCCAACCCTGAACTTACCGCAAAGGGGCTCACTGTTGTAAACCGCATCGTCGCCAAGGACGACGCCCAGGGCGGTTACGCTGCGAGGCTGGTTTCCGAAGATCTCGGAGCGACTCGAGTAGTGGTTATCGATGACGCGACGCAGTATGGCCAGGGGCTGGCGGACGAGTTTGTCAAGGCCTTCGAGGCCAAGGGTGGCACCGTGCTCTTGCGTGAGCAGGTTCAGCCCAAAACGGTTGACTTCTCGGCGCTTGTCACCAGGATAAGGGGCCTTGCCCCCGAGGCCGTTTACTATGCCGGCGCGCACACGGAAGGCGGATTGCTGTCAAAGCAGATGTCTGAGTCCGGGATGGGCGTTCCGCTTATCGGCGGGGACATGATCTTTTCCCAGGAGTATATAGATATCGCCGGTGCCGGAAACGCCGAGGGTGACATGGCGACCAGCCTAGGCTTGCCGCTTGAGCAGCAGCCCAAGGGCAAGGACTTCAAGGCCGCGTATGAGGCGGAGTTCGGGCAGGCCCCCGAGGCGTTCGACAGCTACGCTTACGATCAGGCGTGGATTTTCGTGCGCGCGGTGCTTGAGGCCGGAACAGATCGTGCGGCGATCGCGCAAGCGATTCGCAACGGCTCATTCGATGGTGTCACCGGGCTTACGGAGTTTGATGAAAACGGCGACACGACCAACCAGGTTATCTCGGCGTATGTTGTTTCGGATGGAAAGTGGAATCAGATCGTGGAGTAGGCGAAAAGCCGCAACCGACTCTGATTGGAAACGCTGCTAATTTCGATGGAAAGGGAGTAAATGAGTCAGGTTCAGGTCAGGCGAGCGCTGGTCTCTGTCACCGACAAGACCGGCGTCGTGGAGTTTTGTCGCGCTCTGTCCGAGGAGTTCGGGATCGAGATCGTCTCGACCGGCGGCACGGCCGCGGTTCTCTCGCAGGCAGGTATCGACGTCAGGCCGATCGATGATCTGACTGACTTTCCCGAGATGATGGACGGCCGTGTCAAGACCCTTCACCCGAGGGTGCACGGCGGACTGCTCGCTCGCCGGGACATACCCGAGCACATGGCCTCTGCTGCCGAGCACGGCATCGGGATGATCGACATGGTGGTTGTCAATCTCTACGCCTTCGAGGCTACGGTCGCACGGGAGGGCGTCTCGGAAGAAGACGCCATCGAGAACATCGACATCGGCGGCCCGAGCATGCTGCGCTCGGCGGCGAAGAACTTCGCCAGCGTCGCGGTCGTGACCGACCCGGCTAGCTACGACGATCTTCTTGCCGAGATGCGCTCGAACTCAGGCGCGACGAGCCTTGCCACCAGGCGCAAACTCGCCGAGGAGGTGTTTCGCCTCACCAGCGCGTATGACAGCGCGATATGGATGCACCTTTCCGGTTATGGCGAAACGCGTTTCCCGCAAGAGGCCCGTTTCCGGCTGGAGAAGGTCCAGGATCTTCGGTATGGGGAAAACCCCCATCAAAGTGCGGCATTCTATCGTTTCATGGACAGCCAGCCCAATACGCTTGCTCGCGCGACACAGCTTCAGGGCAAGGAGCTGTCGTACAACAACATCCTCGATACGGATGCCGCCTGGTGCGCGGTGCGCGAATTCGCCGAGCCGGCCTGCGTGATCGTCAAACACACGAATCCGTGCGGCGTGGCGATCGCCGATGATGTCGTAGCCGCTTACAGGCGTGCACACGACGTCGATCCCGTCAGCGCATTCGGCGGTGTCGTGGCGCTCAACCGCGACGTGGAAGCGGAGCTTATCGAGGCGATATTCGCCAACGGCCAGTTCGTCGAGGTGATCATCGCGCCAAGTTTTGAGGAGGCCGCGCTCGAATTGCTCGGCTCCAAGCCCAACATCCGGGTCCTTGCGACCGGGGGGATGCGCGCTCCGAAGGCGCACTACGAATCGCGCGCCGTCGAAGGCGGCATGCTCGTGCAGACAAGCGATCTGGTCGCCGAAGATCCCTCGGCGTTCACGGTACCCACCAGACGCAAGCCCACCGCCGAGGAGATGGAGCAGATGCTCTTTGCTTGGAAGACCGCGAAAAGCGTCAAGTCTAACGCCATTGTCATCGCGGCGGACTTCACGAGCGTGGGTGTTGGCGCGGGCCAGATGAATCGCGTGAACTCGGCGCGTATCGCTGTCGAGCAAGCGGGGGAAAAGGCACGCGGGGCGGTCGCGGCGAGCGATGCCTTCGTTCCCTTCTCGGACACGATCGAGGTTTGCGCGGCGGCTGGCGTCGTGGCTCTCATTCAACCAGGAGGTTCCGTGCGTGACGCGGAGGTCATCGAGAAAGCCGATGAGCTGGGCATCGCGATGGTATTCACGGGACACCGCCACTTCAGGCATTAGGCATGGCCGCGACCCTCTCAGAGGCGCTGCGAGAGACCATCCGCGTTCAGGAGGGACGTATCCCGCTACTCGCGCGCCATCTGGCGAGGCTAAAAGCGGGTGGTTGCGATGACGTGGTGCTCGCGGATGCCCGAACCAAGGCCCTTAGAGCCGCCGAGGCATGGGCCAATGAGTATGGCCGAATGTCGCTCCATGTCGCTGTCGACGGTAGCGTATGGGTCGAGGTTACCACCAGCCCTTCGACCATCGATGTTCCAGGCGGGCCGAGAATCGCGCTGGTCACCTCCGAGGAGCCGCATCTGCCGCCAGGCGGGGCCAAGCCGGAGGATCGCTCGTTTTGGGATCGCGCGCTCGAGCAGGCTCGCCGAGCGGGCGCCGATGTAGCCGTCCTGGTATCACCGACCGGCCATGTGATCGACACCTCCCAGGCCACGCTGTGGCTTTGCCGAGGTGACAGGCTGCTGACTCCGCCGAGCCCCCCTGCGCTTGCAGGGGTCTCGCGAGCGGTCGTATTTGACTTCGCTGCCTCCCTGGGTCTGCGCGCCGAGGAAAAGGTGCTCTTCGCCGAGGACCTGGACACAGCGGATGAACTCTTACTGACCACCGCGGTAGCTGGCGCCGTGGCCGTAAGGGACAGAAGGGGTCCGGTCACCGAAGCTTTGACCAAGATGTTCGCGCAAGTTTTTGCGGGTGGAGCGGATGCGTGAGACGCCTCAGCTGCCACTTTCCGGAAGGATCATAGCCTCGCCGGAGATGTCGGTGACGCAGATTGTTCGTGCTGTTGGGGAGGAGCGCAAGCCACTGGCGCTTGTCTCGGCGAACGAGACCGGCTGGGTTT
>JAGXSC010000055.1 GCA_018334075.1 Actinomycetota bacterium | reverse complement strand
CCGCCGATCCCGTCTCGGCCGGTCGTCGAGCCGATAAGCAGCAGCAGGTTACCCGCTCCCGCCGCTGCCGCCCGCGTCAGCCGCTCCTCGCGCATCAGGCCGATGCCCATCGCGTTGATCAGGCAGTTACCCTCATACGCCTCCTCGAAGTAGACCTCTCCACCCACTGTAGGCACTCCGAGGCAGTTCCCGTAACCGCCGATACCCGCGACCGCTCCCTCAAAAAGATAGCGCTGCCTGGGTTTATCCAGCGTGCCGAATCGCAAGGAGTTCAAGATGGCGATCGGCCGCGCGCCCATCGTGAAGATGTCGCGGATGATGCCTCCGACTCCCGTGGCCGCTCCCTGGTAGGGCTCGATGGCGCTGGGGTGATTGTGTGATTCCATCTTGAAGGCGACAGCCCAGCCGTCACCAACGCTGATGACTCCGGCGTTTTCGCCGGGTCCCTGCAGCACATGCGGCCCCTGCGAAGAGAACATCCTGAGCGCGGTGCGCGAATGCTTGTAACTGCAATGCTCCGACCACATCAGCGAGTACATGTATAACTCGGTAACACTCGGAGTGCGGCCGAGCAAGTCCACAATCCGCTCGAACTCGTGGGATTTCAAGCCGAGCTCCTCGGCAAGTCTTGCTGCAAGATCGTTTGAGATGTCCTCGTGCATAGATTATGGCTCCTGTAAACAAAAACGGGTTGTCAACTCCGGCGCTGTCACACCGATTCCTGAATCCGGGCCATCCGCCCTACGATCGCCGAGAAGAAGCTCGCGCCGTCCCCGGTGCCGGATAGCGGGTCTACCGCTCGCTCGGGATGCGGCATGAGTCCGAAGACGTTGCCGCGCTCGTTGCAGATCCCCGCGATATCGTCGATCGCGCCGTTTGGGGCCGAGCCCGGCGAAAGCCGGGAGCCGTCCGGCTCGCAGTAGCGTAGTACCACCTGCTCGCCATCTTGCAGGCGCGCAAGAGTCTGCGGATCGCAGATGAAGTTGCCTTCGTTGTGGTTCACCGGAATCCGCAAGACCGTGCCCTCGGGCACGTCAACCCATTGGCAGACGCTTTTCTCGGCTCGCAGATGAACTGTCTTGCAGATGAACTTGAGTCCTGTGTTGCGTAGCAGTGCGCCGGGCAACAAGTGGGCCTCGGCGAGTATCTGGAATCCGTTGCAGATGCCCAAAACGGGACCGCCCCGGGCGGCAAAGCGCGCTACCTCGTCCATCACCGGACTGAATCGTGCTATGGCACCGCAACGCAAGTAATCGCCGTAGGAAAAACCGCCCGGAAGAATGATCGCGTCGAAGCCGGAGATATCAGTGTCCTTGTGCCAGAGGTAGCCCGCGTCAAAGCCCAGGTGCCGAACGGCATGCGCTACATCCTGTTCGCAGTTGGAGCCCGGAAACACCACAACGCCGAAGCGCATCACCTATGCCTCCTCGACGCTCTCGATACGGAAATCCTCGATCACTGGATTGGCAAGGAGCTTCTCGCACATCTCGGTCACTCCTTCGAGATCAGCATCGCTTTCGATCTGGATGAACTTGCCGATACGAACCTCTTTCACGGGATACCCAAGGTTTTCCAGCGCCCGCTTGGCGGCGGCGCCGGCCGGATCGAAGATGCCGTCTTTGTAAGTCACGAAAATATCATGACGCGCCATATTCACCCCTTGCCTTTCGAGGTCTTGCTGTCGCTTTCCTTTTTTTGAGCGGTTCGCCACTCCTTGCGGATCTTGCGGATCTTCACCATGTCGACGAAAAACGCCCCGAACAAACATGCGTATGCTATGACCAGCGAGATGTTACCCCAAGGCGGAGACTCCCTAAGCGCAAAAGCGCCAATCGACGTCACAACCGCCGAGAGAAGCAGTCCCATCCATATCTTGCGCCAGTACTTGAACTCCGGAGTGTCGGGATTCAGCTGAAGCTTAGGCCGGTCCTTTCGGCGGGTCTTCTTCTTCGCCGCCGAGGCCACGGACTCACCGGCCCCGCGCTTGGGTTTGGCGCTAGCGGCGCTCTTGCGAGTGCTGCCGCCTGCGTCCTTTTGGTACCTTTGATTGGTTGCGCTCCTTCGAGCCATCTGCTCTATCGATCCCTTTCTTTGGCGAACTCGCGACCCGTTATGAGCTCGTACGCCTGAATGTACCGCTCCGAGGTGCCGAGGATGACTTCTTGCGGAAGCGGCGGCGGTTCTGATTGCCGATCCCAGCCTGCACTATCGAGCCAGTCCCTTACATACTGCTTGTCAAAGCTAGCCTGCATCCGGCCTGGCATGTACTCATCGGCAGGCCAAAACCTGCTCGAATCCGGCGTCAGCGCTTCATCGACCAAAACGATGTGACCGTCTACGACCCCAAATTCGAACTTTGTGTCAGCAATAATAACCCCTTTTCCAACGGCGTGTTCGTGCGCGGCCGCGTAGAGGGCAAGCGAGAGACGTCTGATCTCCTCGGCATTTTGATTGCCGATGATATCAACCATGCGATCATAGCTTATGTTTTCGTCGTGTTGACCGATTTTCGCCTTGGTAGTGGGAGTGAAGATCGGGGCCTCCAGGCGGGCCGACTCTTCAAGCCCCGGTTGCAGCTCGATGCCGCACACCGCGCCGGTGCGAACATACTCGCTCCAGCCCGAACCGGCCAGATAGCCGCGCACAATGCACTCTACGGGAAAGACGCTGGCCTTTTTCACCAACATGAAGCGACCGCGCAGGTAATCGGCGTATGGAGTAAACCGCGAGGGAAGATCGGCTACGTCCGCCGAGATGAAGTGATTGCCAACGACATCGCCCAAAACCTCGAACCAGTAGAGCGACAATCCCGTCAAAACCTGACCTTTATATGGGACGGCCTCCGGGAACACCACGTCAAAAACGCTGATTCGATCGCTTGCCACCATCAACAAGTGGTCCCCGACGTCGTAGATGTCCCTGACCTTACCCTGGAAATCCGGACGAATCTCCGAACGAAGGTCCCGCATGACCGACAAGTCCTCGCTTTCTGGCTTCTGCTCAGCCGACTCTGCTAATAATCGCAAGTGATCCGTGCGCGACGGCGCCGACGACCAGAAGATAACCAACCAAACGGTGAACCTTCATGTGCGCCTTGCCCTGAAACTTGATTACTCGCTTGCCAACAAGCACTTGAAACACAATGCCCACGAATAATACAGTACCGCCGATAATAAGCATGTTGTTTACCAACTGGAAATCGGTCGCCATAAGATTCCGTCCTAACTTCCGGAAAGCCCGTGGAGTAAGGCAAAGATACCACTACTTTGGCCTGTTTATCACGAAGCCAGTGGTATCTTGATGGTGAAAACCGAGCCTTCGCCAACTTTTGAAGTCACACTGACGTTACCGGAGTGGCGGTCGACTATCTCCTTGACGATGGCAAGACCGATTCCGAGTCCCCCGCTCTCGCGATCACGCGCTCCATCAGCCCTCCAGAAGCGGGAGAAAACCTGCCCCAGGTCTTTCTCGGCGATTCCGATCCCCGTGTCAGCGACTTCGATCACGACGCTTCCTCCCTCGGAGCGAAGCGTGACCGTGACCCGACTTCCGGCAGAAGCGTACCTCGCGGCGTTCGAGAGCAGATTGCCTACTGCCTGCACCAAGCGGTCCTTGTCGGCCTTGATGGCAAGTCCTTGCGCCATCAACACATCGACCCTTATATCGGCTACTTCGAAAAGTATCGAGTAGGTGTCTACCGCCTCTCTTACGACATCGGCGGGATCGAGTCTAACCAGGTTCATCTGCATGCTCCCGCACTCAAGCCTGGTCAGCTCGAGTATGCCACTGGCAAGCCGAGACAGCCTCACTGTCTCGTTGCGAACGATCTCCAGATGCTCGCAATCCACCGGATATACGCCATCTTGCATAGCCTCGACGGTCGCCTGTATCGCCTGAAGGGGAGTCCGCAGCTCGTGGGCGACATCAGCAGTAAGTCGTCGCTCCAGGTTCCTGTCGGCCTGAATCGCATCGGCCATGTCGTCGAGCGTCCTGCCGAGAACCCCGATAGTGTCATCCGCGTAGAGTCCGGTGCGCGCGGCCTCGTTGCCCGAGCGCAGGGCGTCAGCGGTCTCAATGATCCTGTCGATAGGGCGCACGAATGTCATGGCGAAGCCCATCCCCGCAAGCGATGCGGCGCCTACCGATATCAACGCAGCGATGCCCATCGCAATGATGCTCGACTCCCTAAAGCGAGTGTCGTTTTCGGTAATAAGCCCTTGGGGAGAGAGCGGCCAAACTCTAACGTAACCCACCATGGCTTGGCCTGCGACCACAGGAGCAATAACTACCCCGCCAGCAGGCTGGGTGACACCAGCGGGAGATCCAATGATGTGACTAGTAGCGCCGGTCGCAAAGGAGTCATCGTAGATGATGTTACCGTTAGAATCGATAACCTGAAGACCTAATCCTGAAAGTATCCCGTAGCGCGGAAGACGCATAAATGATTGCGCGGTCCAACCTCCATTTGCCTCGTAGCTATGCGAGAGCATAGTGGCGGCGCCGCTGGCAGTGTGCTGCAATCCTTCCCGGATATACGCATCGAACTGCTGCGCCCAGGTAAAGTACAGGATGGTAGCGGCAAGTGCCATCGTCAAAGCCGCAACAGCAGCAGCCGCAAATGCGAAACGCATAGTCAGACTGGTGTACCGCTTTCCGTTTTTTTGCATCTTATGCGCAAAAACCGCGCGCATACTGTCACTCCTCCGAAAGCGGCGATTCGAAGCGATAGCCCACACCGTGAACCGTGTAGATAAAGGTCGGAGACCTCGGGTCGTCCTTCAGCTTGGCTCGCAGGTTCTTGACGTGACTGTCAATTACGCGCTCGTATCTGTCGAAGTTCCAGCCGAGCACCTTCTCCACCAGCTCCAGGCGCGCATAGACCCTGCCCGGATATCTGGATAGCGTCAACAGCAGCTTGAACTCGGTGGCGGTCAGATCGATCTCTTCTCCCGAGAGAAACGCCTTGTGTCCCGCCACGTCGATCTCCAAGTGTCCGAATACCAGTCGATCGCGCTGTGGCTCGTCTGTCACATGCGCCCTGCGCAAAAGCGCCCGCACTCTGGCAACAAGCTCGCGAGGGGAAAACGGCTTGACGAGATAGTCATCGGCGCCGATCGCAAGCCCCGTGATGCGATCCTCTTCCTCGCCTTTAGCGGTCAACATGATGATGGGGGCGTCAGAGACGTCCCTGATCGCGCGACATACATCCTCGCCGCTGATCTTTGGCAACATCAGATCAAGAACCACCAGGTCAAAGCCACGCTTCAAAAAGGTTGCAATAGCTTCCTCTCCGTCAGCGACGGCCGTGACCCAATGGCCCTCCTTTTCGAGGTAGGCGGTTACCGCATCACGGATGACCTTCTCGTCTTCAACGACCAAAATGCGCCGACTAGCGTTCATCACCGACTCCTAACCGGCTCCCATCATCTGGGGCCTCAGTCACACACAAGCGAGAGTTATGCCAGCAAAGACGGTGCTTGAACAACGGCCACATCCCACAGCTCAGATCGATCGCGCCCTATCAATCAGTAGTTTTCCGCCAACAGCTCGTAGTACTTCCGGGGATGCACGCAGGCCGGACATATATCGGGAGCGGATTCTCCCTCGAAAACGTAGCCACAGTTTCTGCAGTGCCACTTCGAGGCAGACGGCCTATCGAACACCCTGTTTTCGGTCACGTTTTCGAGCAGTTTACGATAGCGTGCCTCGTGAAACGCCTCTACCTTGGCGATCTCGCGAAATGCCTCTGCGACCTTGGGGAACCCCTCAGCTTCCGCGATATCAGCGAAATCCGGGTACAGGGTGCCCCACTCCATAAGCTCGCCTTCTGCCGCGTGCAACAGGTTATCGGCGGTCGTCCCAAGTGTTCCCGCCGGGTATCCAGCGGTTATCTCGACTTCCCCGCCTTCGAGGAACTTGTAGAAGACCTTCGCATGCTCTTTTTCGTTCTCGGCAGTCTCGGTGAACAAGGTAGCGATCTGCTCGAAGCCCTCATTTTTGGCGATCGAGGCGTAGTAGGTGTAGCGGTTACGGGCCTGTGACTCTCCTGCGAAAGCTTTCAGCAGGTTTTGCTCGGTACGGGTACCCTTAATGCTCATGTGAATCCTCACTTTCATAGTCGGGGCAGGACTGGACACCTGCTTTGGCCGCAAGGCGTCAGGTGCCTAGTCTAACAAAAACACCGGGCAGCGATAAGGCCGAGCGTCTCGCCGCGAGCTTTTGTGCGATAATGGGCGTTGTCACAAACAGGGGGTATCGTAGTGCATAAGAGCTTTGTGTTGACGTTAACTGGCAAGGAGCGTGTTGGTGTAGTCGAAGAGACCACAGCCGCTCTATTGGAGCTGGGCGCAAACATCGAAACCTCAAAGATGACGCGCCTGGGTGGCGAGTTCGCGATGCTGATGTTGGTCAGCGTTCCCGAAAGAACTGTCGACGCACTGGCTTCAATCGTGGAGCGCCTCGCCAAAACGGGCTACCAGGTGACCGCGACGACAACCGAGCCGCTTCAGGATTCGGCTTCCGGGCTGAGGGTCCCGTACCAGGTCATCGTGCAAGGCGCGGACCACGAAGGCATCGTTCATGAGATCGCAGCTAATCTCGCCCACTTTGGGATAAACATAGAGACTATGGATACCTTTGTGTCTCCGGCCGCTGTAAGCGGCATGCCGCTTTTCAGCATGATAGCTACGGTGGAGGTACCGTGTGATCTGGAGGAAGGCGCCTGGACAGAGAAACTTCGCAAGGCGGCCACCGATACGAACGTGGATATAACGATCACAGCCTTGTGATGGCGACTACCGCCTTGCGGTAGCGATTATCGGAATGCCCCGCTCGGCCAGGTACTCTTTGACCTCTCCAACGGAAAAGGTCCTGAAATGAAAGACCGAGGCCGCCAAAAGCGCGCTCGCCTTGCCCTGAGTCACTCCCTCATAGAAGTGCTCGAGTGTGCCTGCGCCGCCCGAGGCGATCACGGGCGAGGACACCGCTTCGGCCATCGCGCGCGTAAAGGGGATGTCATAGCCTGCCAGAGTGCCATCACCGTCCATGCTTGTGGGAAGGATCTCGCCAGCGCCTAACTCCTCACATCGGCGCGCCCATTGCACGCAATCGATGCCGGTCGGCCTCTGACCTCCACTGACCACGACCTCGAAGCCCGAAGGCATCGCCGAGTTCCGCTTTCCGTCGATCGCAACTATCACCCGGGCGCTACCGAATTCCGCCGCCGCTTCACTGATAAGCTCAGGCCGTGCGACTGCGGCGCTGTTCATCGAAATCCTGGACACGCCCGCCGAGAAAAGCGCCTCCATGTCGGCGAGCTCATTAATGCCTCCGCCAACGATCAGGGGAGTGTCGCCTAACGCCTGCGCCACCTCGCGCGCCCACGCCAAACGTGTCTTGCGGCCTTCGACAGTAGCGGCGATATCCAGCATGGCAACCTCGTCGGCGCCCGCTTCGCGGTAGTGCGCGGCGTTTTCAACCGGATCGCCGGCGTCACGCAAATCGACGAAGTGAACCCCTTTCACCACACGGCCGTCCTTCATGTCCAGGCAAGGAACGATCTTGACAGGTTCCACTCGACAAACCTCCTGTTCTCCCGAGATAGAGGGTCTTCTAAAACTCACAACTTTCCAGCCGGTCGAACAGCTCGCCGGTGCGTGAAAGGAAAGCGTGCGGATCGAAGATCTCGTCCATCTCGGCGTCTGTGAAAACTCCCGGCAAATCCGCTTCGATCCTTTGCCGCAAACTTAGGCCGCCGCGCGCTTCCTGGATGTCCGCCCACACGCTCATCGCGTTTCGCTGCACCACCGCGTAGGCCTCTTCCCGCGTCATCCCGCTGTCGACAAGCCTCAGCAGCACCCGGCTGGAGTAGATCAGCCCGCGAGTCGCCTCGAGATTCGCCGACATACGCGCCGGATACAGCACGAGCCCATCGAGGATCCACTCCACCTTGGAGAGCAGGTAATCCAGCGCGATCGCGGAATCAGCGAGCACCACTCGCTCCGCGCTCGAATGCGAGATATCACGCTCGTGCCAAAGCGCGACGTTGTCAAAACCGACCTGGGCGTTGGCCTTCACGACGCGCGCAAGGCCGCATACTCTCTCGGCGGTAATAGGGTTGCGCTTATGCGGCATCGCCGAGGAGCCCTTCTGGCCTGTCGTAAACGGCTCTTCGACCTCAAGGGTGTCTGTGCGCTGAAGGGCGCGTACCTCCGTGGCGATATCCTCGACTACGGCAGCCACTGTAGCCATCACTGCGAGATACTGCGCGTGCCTGTCGCGTGGCACTACCTGAGTCGACAGCGGCTCCGGCTTCAGGCCGAGGTGCTCGCAGACGTACCGCTCGACGAAAGGATCGATGTTGCTGTAGCTGCCGACCGCTCCGGAGATCGCCCCATACGCAACGGCCTCCCGGGTGCGAAGCAGGCGCTCCTCGGAACGCTTCATCGCCCAGGCCCAACGCCCGAACTTCATCCCCATGGTCATCGGCTCGGCGTGAATGCCGTGTGTACGGCCAACGCAGAGCATGTCGCGAGTCTCTTCGGCCCGGCGTTTGCAAATCCGGCCGATAGCGCGCACATCTTCGATGAGAACATCCAAAGCCTGCGTCATCTGATAGCACAACGCCGTATCGCCCAGATCCGAAGAGGTCATGCCGTAATGCACCCATCGACTAGGCTTCGGTTGACCCTCTGGAACAGCGGCATCGATATTCTCGGCGAGGTTGGTGAGAAACGCGATGACATCGTGGTTGGTCTCGCGCTCAATCTCGTCGATACGCGAAATGTCGAAGGACGCCGTGGCCCGGATGTGAGCGGCCTCCTCGGCGGTAATACCGATTTGGCCGAGAACGACCTGCGCCTCGCAGGCGAGAATCTCGATCTCCCGCCAAATCTCAAACTTGTTCTCAGGCGACCAGATTCGGGCCATCTTGGGGCGCGAATACCGTGGAATCATCAGTCGGGACCTCCAGCTTGTTGGCACAATTGACAGGCGACATGAAGAGTCATCTCGCGCTCACATTATCACTCAAAGGAGCCCTCGGGGTCACGCATACATGCTGCAGGATGTAACATGCTTGTGTAGACTCATAAACTAAACGATCTTGGGGAGGTAAAAGCGTTGTCGCAAATCATCAGATTCGGAACCTCCATCGATGAACATCTGCTCGCCCGCTTCGACGCGCTGATCGCCGAGAAGGGCTACGTCAACCGCTCGGAGGCGATACGCGACCTTATCCGAAACGCGCTAGTGGAAGAGGAGTGGCGCAATGACGAGAGCTGGGCTGTGGGCACGGTCACGCTGGTCTACGACCATCATTCGACCGATCTTGCCGACAAGCTCACCGAGCAGCAGCACAATCACCACGATGCGATCGTCTCCTCGCTGCACGTGCACCTGGATGCCCACCACTGTCTTGAAGTCGTGGTTCTGCGCGGCCAGGTCCAGAAGCTCGGGCGAATCGCAAGCGAGCTTATCGGCACAAAGGGCGTGAAACATGGCAAGTTTGTCGCCACCACCGCTGGTGAAGGGATTTCGTAATCCCTGATTGACATACCCCCAGGGGTATTCTAGAATGCTTCCCATAACGGTTTACCGCTGCTACGCACAAAGCGCGGGCGTACGAGGAAGCAGGCAACAATGGATGATCAAATGAGCAGACGGGAGTTTCTGGCCCGCTTTGCCGCAGCTGGAGCGGCCGGCGCAACAACGCTGGCGCTACCCAAAGAGGCGCTCGCGTATGACAGCGCTGATGTCGAGCAGATCGGTACCTTCATCGATATCAGCAAGTGCATCGGATGCGGCGTATGCACCGATGCGTGCAGGAGCAAAAACGCGGCTCGCTTCCCTGAGCCGGTCGACAACATACCCGATAACTGGCCCACCGGCACTCACGAAGACTGGTCGGACAAGCGTGATCTGACCGACCGGCTCACACCCTACAACTGGTCATTCATCGAGACCGTAGAGGTCGATGGGAACGCGCTCCACATACCTCGCAGGTGTATGCATTGCGACAATCCGCCCTGCGCCAACTTGTGCCCGTTCAGCGTGAAGGAAAAGCAGGCCAACGGCGCAGTGGTCATCAACGAAGACGGCTGTATGGGCGGCGCGAAGTGTCGCGATGTCTGTGCCTGGTCCATTCCGCAGCGCCAGGCAGGGGTCGGACTTTACATGAAATTGGTGCCGGGTCTCATGGGTGGCGGCGTGATGTACAAGTGCGACCTTTGCGCCGACTTGCTCGAAGAGGGCCAACCGCCGGCATGCGTGTCGGCTTGTCCGACGGGCGCCTTGCAATCAGGTCCCAAAACGGAGATGAGCAAGCTCGCCGAGGAGCGCGCCGCCGAGATCGGCGGATACACCTACGGCATCACGGAAAACGGAGGCACCTCCACCTTCTATGTTTCCCCTGTGCCCTTCGAGCGCATCGACGAAGCGATCTCTAAGCGCAAGGAAGAGCTTCCCGAGCCGATGCGTAAAACCGTACCCGGAATGAAGCCTGGGGTGGAGAACTTCCTCGACACGGCTAACGGCATAGCGGCCGGTTACATCATCGCTCCGATCGCAGGCGTGGCCGCAGCCGCGTGGGCGGCTTCCAAGGCATGGAAAGGCGGCACGAAATGACCTCGCGCGCAGATTCGAGCTCAAGCAGGAAGATCCGCTCACGACCAGACCGCATCATGCGGCAGTCGATGGAAAATCGGCTGGTTCACTGGCTTGTGGCGCTCTCAACCTTCGCGCTGATCTTCTCCGGCTTCGGTCAAATGCCGATGTACGCGAGGTACGGCTTGGCCGCTCTGCCCTACATGGCCTGGACCGCGGATTACCACCTGACACTCACCATGCACTATCTAGCGGGCACGGCCCTTGTCTTCGCCATCATCTTGCACCTCGTCTCCACCATCGCCACACGCAGGTTCACCATTCTTCCCAGGCGAGGCGACTTCCGAGAGTCCGCGAAGATCATCGCTGCGATGCTCGGCAGGGGCAAGGAGCCCGTCTCGCACAAATATCTTGCCGAGCAGCGCCTCGCTTATGCGTTTATCGGCGGTAACCTGCTCATGGTCACGATCACCGGCCTGGTGAAGGTCGTGAAAAACCTGCCCGGAATCGATATGGATCCCACGCTTATATTTGTGGCCACAACACTTCACAACGCCTCGGCGATGCTCATCGTACTTGGCGTGCTGGGACACTTCGCGGCGTTTGCGATAAAAGCGAACCGCAATCTGCTACCGGCGATGCTCGACGGCACGGTGGATCGCAAGTACGCCGAGGAGCGCCATGGACTGTGGTATCGCGAGATCGAAAAAAGGTAGCGGCCCCATAACAGGACCGCTACCTAAACCTCAAATCACACTCTGGTCTGATGCGTCAGGCGCGCGTCAGACCAGACCCTGGTCATTCATCGCATCGGCTACCTTCAGGAAGCCCGCTATGTTCGCGCCATTGACATAGTTACCGGGAGTTCCGTACTCGTTGGCAGCGGCCACGCAAGAGGAGTGGATGCTCTGCATGATGCCCTTGAGGCGGCTGTCGACCTCCTCGCGCGACCAGGCGACCCTGACGCTGTTCTGGCTCATCTCGAGCCCGGAGGTGGCAACTCCTCCAGCGTTGGCGGCCTTGCCTGGGCCGTACAAGATACCGGCCTCGACAAAGTTGGCTACCGCTTCGGGATCGGAGGGCATGTTCGCGCCCTCGGCCACCACAAACACGCCGTTGGCGATCAGGTTTGCAGCGTCTTTGGCGTTGATCTCGTTTTGAGTGGCGCACGGGAATGCGCAGTCGGCCTTCACATTCCAAAGCGGATTGTAGTCCAGGCTCGAATCGAGCGGGGTGTAGGTCGCCTCGGGATACTTCTCGGCGTACTCACTGATACGCCCGCGACGCACCTCCTTGAGTTCGGTGATGAACGCCAGTTTCGCGCGATCAATACCGGTCTCATCGTAGATGAACCCGCCGGAGTCCGAGACGGTCACGGCTTTGCCTCCAAGGTCGAGGATCTTTTCGATCGCGTACTGCGCGACGTTGCCGCTGCCGGACACAAGGCAGGTCTTGCCCTCCAAGGTGTCGTTGCGAGTGGCGAGCATCTCCGCCGTGAAGTAGATCAAGCCGTATCCTGTCGCCTCAGGCCGAATCAGCGAGCCGCCCCAACCAAGCTTCTTGCCGGTGAGCACACCCGTGAATTCGTTGCGGAGGCGCTTGTACTGACCGAACATGTAACCGATCTCTCGTCCGCCCACCCCGATATCGCCAGCAGGCACGTCCGTGTCGGGCCCGATATGACGAGCGAGCTCACTCATAAAGCTCTGACAAAAGCGCATGACCTCGCCGTCGCTTTTGCCCTTCGGGTCAAAGTTTGCGCCGCCCTTGCCACCGCCCATCGGCAGTGTCGTCAATGCGTTCTTGAAGATCTGCTCAAAGCCGAGGAACTTCAGTACTGAAAGGTTGACGGAAGGATGAAAGCGCAAGCCGCCCTTGTAAGGACCGATAGCACTGTTGAACTGAACCCGGTATCCGCGGTTGACCTGAAACTCGCCGTTGTCGTCTTGCCAGGGAACCCTGAAGATAATGACTCTCTCCGGCTCTGCCATTCGCTCAATCATGCGTGTTTTGCGATACTCGGGATGCCGCTCAAGAACCATCGCGCAAGAATCCACAACCTCTGCCACAGCCTGAATGAACTCCGGTTCGCCCGGATTCTTGCTACTGATCTCTTCGATGATCTCGTTTGCGATACCAGACATGCGCGCCGCCTCCTTCTCCATTCGCCTGCCCATTGGCGAACTGTTCATGACCTGGAAATGTGCCCGCTATGGTACCGTATAAGCTCAAAGCATTGCCATATTGAATATTTATTCGTTGGCATCTGCACTTCCGATGGTAAAATCTCCAAAGTCAACTCGGCCGATTGCCGGCTTGAATGCCCCCGTAGCACAATGGATAGTGCACGCGCCTCCTAAGCGTGGGATATAGGTTCGATTCCTGTCGGGGGCACCAGAGTCTGACTTCTGGGGAGCAGTCCGTCAGGGAAAGCTCCACCGGCCGCGCGCTGGTTAACCCGCTGCCAGCACTTTTTGCACCTCGTCATCGCTTACCTGATCGAAGCTTTGATAAAACTGGCTGACCGAATAAAAAACCGGCGGTTCCGCAAGGGTCACGAGGCGGCAACCCTTAGTGCGTATCACTTGCGCCGCGTCCGCCGCTATCACCGGAACCGCAACAACGATGTTCCTTGCCCATTTTCGCTTTAGGTAATCGATGGCTGCAAACGCCGTAAGTCCCGTGGCGATACCATCGTCTACGAGCACAATATCCTTGCCCTGAGGATCGATTTCGGCATCGCGGCTCATGCTGTATTTGTCTCGGCGGTTCTGCACTTTGGCGCGAACAGGAGTTGCGAGTCTCTCGACTTCTTCCATGGTAAACCCGGAGTTGAGGTTGAGTGTCACCACTCCGTCCGGGCCGACAGCGCCTATGGCGTACTCGGGATTGCCCGGAGCTGGAATCTTGTTAGTGACGACCACCCCCAGTAACAGGCCCAGCTTTCGCGCTATCTCCGCAGCCACGATAACGCCTCCTCGAGGGATTCCGAGCACCACGGCGTTATCCCGATCGGGCATCACATCAACGAGTGACTCTGCCAGAAGGTTCCCGGCCTCGACCCTGTCCCTAAACACCATTACGCCCCCTTGGCCTTGTGTCATTTCTTTGCGGAAAGACTTTGTTTAGCTCTAGCGTTTATCGCAAACCGGCCTACGCAGATGTATCTCGTCGCGCGAAAGAATTCCCGAAAACCCTGCAACCGAGGTGCCTGACTCGTCAATGAGACGTCCTACAGCGATATCGTAGATGGTAAAACCGTTGCGCTGGTAAAAGTAGAGCAGGGGAATGTCGTCGTTGGAAACGGCCACGCGAACGATGGGTAGACTCCGCGCGCTCGCAAATGAAATAGCCGCGTTCAGCAACGCGGAGCCCAAGGAGCGGCCCTGGTGCTCCGGATAAACCGACAGCAGCACGATCACTAGCTCTCCCCGATCGATCGCCATCGAAAGCAGTCCACCAAGCTTGCCATCCACCTCGGCGATGAGATTGGCTCCCTGGGTCACATCGTAAGTCCGCCCGAAGGCATCTACCTCGACCTCGCCAAGCGCCCGATCGCAAATCTCCTCTATCGCGGCACGATCCGCAGGGAGTGCCTCGCGAACCGCAAAATCCAGCTTGTCACCGAAGAAGTGCTCCGCGCACATTACCGTCATGCGCGCCTCGCCCAAAGGAAGATCCTTGCCACAGGATGGGCAATGATACTGCGGATACGGCATGTCAAAATCTGCGACTGTCATGATTTCCTCGCTCGGGTCCCGTCAACGCAACACAGCAACTACCCCTATAGTTTATACCGTTTCCGCGCGAATCACGCATCATCGAAGCGCTTCGATATAATAGGTGCACGATAAAGATATTCCCAATGCTTACAGCCGAGGAACCATGTCCCGAAACTTCCTTCACCTTGACGAACACCCGCTCTTTTCAGAGAGGCTTCCCGAGATCAGATTGCTCTACACCGATCTGGATGGAACTCTTCTCGGAAAAGGTGGTTCGCTGCTTGTGGGCGCGGACTCTCGCCCGTCGCTTACGGCCGCCGAAGCCATCGTCCGCATCAACAGCGCGAATCTCGAAGTTGTGGTGTGCTCCGGCCGCAATCGCATCCAGATCGCAGAGATAGCGCGTCTGTGCGGCTGGCGAGGGTTTATCGCCGAGCTAGGATGCGTCATCGTTGCTGACAGGGGCGCTGAGCCGGTCTACTGCACGGGCTCCTGGGAGCAAGGCGATTTACGCGAGGACGAAACTCCGTTTCAGGCAATCGAGCGGGCGGGCGCGCTTGAGGCGCTCTTCTCGGCGTTTCCAGGCAAGATAGAAAACCACGCTCCTTATCATCTGAACCGTGAGGCGACGCACGTCCTCAGGGGGTCGATAGATGTGTTCGAGGCCGCCGAGGTGCTGGCGGAGATAGACTTGCCTATCGACATCGTCGACAACGGCATTATCCACCCGATCGCGACGACCCTGGTTGACGTCGAGGAGGTACACGCCTACCACCTAATTCCGTCAGGCGTCACCAAGGCCCTGGCGATAGAGCTTGATTCGGCGCGCCGAGAACTCGACCCAATGACCGCCATGTCCGTGGGAGATTCGGTGACAGACGCTGAGATGGCGGATGTGCTCGGCCTGGGCGTGATTGTGGCCAACGGCCTGCGGGACACATCTGTGCGAGAGGCGACCGCTAAACGCGACAACATCGCGGTGACGCGCAAGGAAAGAGGCGACGGCTGGGCGGAAATGGCGCTAGAGTGGCTGAAGGCCGCCGGCCGTGGATGACGCTCTCGAGAAAACTCGCCTGCGGCAGCTTATGCGGGCCGCAAGGGCGAAGGTGACGAGCGAGGAGCGTCAGCTTCTCGCCGAGCAAATAGTCGAGCGTGCGCTTGACCTGCCGGAAGTCGCAAACGCCACCCACGTGCTGGGCTATGCTGCTTTACCGGAGGAGTTCGATCCGAAGCCTCTGCTTGATGCATTGCGCTTGCAAGGGGCCGTGATCTGCCTGCCGAGAGTCCAGGACAAAACGTTCCTCACGCTTCACATGTGCGAGGCCGACGTTTCACTCGAAAGCGGCCCTTTCGGCCTTCGCCAGCCAGAAGCCGACGCTCTCCGGATGGATCCGGACTCACTCGACCTGATCATCGTTCCCGGCACAGCCTTCGATGCGCGCGGCGCGAGAATCGGGATGGGCGGCGGATACTATGACCGGCTGCTCGCGGCCACTCCATTGGCGCATCGTATCGCGTTGGCGTTTGACTTCCAGATCACCGAGAAGGTGCCGGAGCTTGCCCACGACCAGCGCGTCGATGTCGTGATCACTCCGAGCGTGATACTGCGGGGCCCCCTCCGGCGTTAGCGCGAATGGTCTAGGCGCGGTAAAAGGGCGCCATCGCTATCGCCGCCAGAGCGCCAATCAGCACAACCGCGGTTATGATGACGAGTGGGGCTGGCCGCTGATCATCAGGGCGCGCCACAGGAACGATCTTCATCGGCAAATCAACTCGCGACTCTCGCTATCCGACCCTTTACGACCTGCAGGAGCAAGTCTCTCGTCAAACAGACTATCGACTGCGGAGTGCCCGCAGCGGGATACAGCAGATCGAACCTGGCAAGCGAATCGTCGACAAGAACCTGCAAGTCTTCCGGCAAATCGAACGGCGAGACGCCGCCGATAGCGTAACCTGTCGCCGCGCGTACCGTATCGGCGTCGGCCATCTTGATCCTTTCGGCGCCGAGTTCGGCAGCTATCGCGTCGGTATCCCCTCGGCGGTCTCCAGCCACAAGTACAACAACCGGCGAGGCGTCGGCCACGAAAACTATCGTCTTTACTATCTGGCCAAGCTCGCAACCGATTGCGTCGGCGGCCATCTGCGCGGTTTTGGTCGATTGCTCGAAAGTGACTATCTCATCGGCCAAGCCGAGCGACTCAAGCACATCCCTTACGCGACGCGCCGAGTTTTTCTTGTTGACGCGCGTCACAACGCCTTCACCTGTCATTCTTGTATTCCTCTGCTCTCAATTGACGGAGATGGCATCCGCATCCTTTGCCGCAACGGAATTCTCAAGGAGCTCAACACCGATTCGAAGTTTTCGGTAAGAAGCGCCAATGATTTTAGCTCCAACCGCAACAGCGGATAGTGCGGGTGCGGATGCATGATCGTAAAGCCATTATGGAGCAAAAAATTGGCACTTATCATCGGTTGCTTCTCCAGATGCCTCGTATCGGTTGTGGCGTACGCATAAACTGCCCGCTCGCCGCGAGAGGCTATGTCTTTCAAGGCCGCGCGAAGTAGCAGCGTGCCAAGGCCGAGATTTCGCGCTTCGCTACGGATGTGCATGCATGCCAGCAACACATCATCATCTTTCGGCGAGGCGCCGGGCAGATTCGCTGACTGCGGCAAAAACCTGAAAGGCGCATACTTGATAAAGCCGAGAGCCTCGTCTCCCTCTAGCGCTATACGTCCGCACTCGCCCCACTCACTTGAAACGTCAAGATACCAGCGGCGCGCCGCTTCCGGATCGCACGATGAGCCGCATAAAACCTCCAACGGCTCGGCACTCTCCCAAAAAACGCATCCCTGACAAAACTCGGGCAGCTTGGATATGTTGGCGGCCGACAAAGGTCTCAGCCTGCGATTGAGTCCCACGCCACCTCAGTCCTTCTCCCGCATGCCTTCCGAGAACCCGTCCCGGAAGGCCTTCCATCCTGACGATCCCCGCTTGACCGTCTCTTTGACGAGATCATGCTTAGAGGCCTTGTCGGTGAGGTCAACAGCGGTCTTTGCCGCCTTTCTCGCGACTTTTCCGGCAGTCACCTTGGCCACAGCCGCGGCTCTGCCCGACTTTGCGGCAACCCCGCCAGAGAGTTCTACGGACAACGCCACATCTCTAGCGACAATCGCCTCTTTTCCGCGATCAAATCCGATAACCATCTCTCCAGACAACCGCTGCGTACCTACCGCTATATCTGCCGCGAGCCCTCCGGTAAGAAAGACCTCTTGAACCTTGCCTTCACTCGCCGAGAACAAGACATCCTTGACCAGGCCCAGTGCTTGTCCGGATTCGCTCACTACAGGCATCATGCGCCAAACCACACTGTCGTCCCAGGTAAACCCTTGCTTTTTCTCGGCCTGGAGCCTTGTATCCGGTTTCGCCGAAGTGTACCTGAGCCTACCCTCCAGGATCTGCACCTGCCCAAGGGGAACAAACCGTGGTTTCCTGGCGATAAGGTGCGCCAACCTAGGCGGTCGTATCTGAAAACCGACGACCGTTGGAGCTTGGGGGTGGAACAACACGTGCTCCACCATCCCGGCATCTCGGTCGCGAGCATCCACGACCGGGAGTTCGATTATGTCATGAGCCGAAAGCATGTGGGTTGCACGCGAAGTCGCACTCATGCGCTACAGAGAGGGAAGGCCTCCTGCTCCGGCGGAAGGCTTGGGCTTATCGCGATCAGCGGCCGCTTTCTCAGCGACCAGGTCAAGAGTCTCCTGCGCCCTCTTCTCCGCGATATCGGCACCTGACTTAACCGCCTCGGCGGCCTTGTGAGCAGCCTCTTTGGCCGCAGGAACAACCTCGACCATCTTCTCCCGCGCTGTATCGGAAACACTCTCGACCTGCTCACGGAGACGATCGCGCGCCTGCTCGATCTTGATCCTGATCTCGTCGGACCTTTCTTCGACTACCTCACGGCCAGTCTCATACACCGAGGCCACTTTGTCCTTACCGGTCTCGCAAAGCCTCTTGCCTTCGTCCAGGTACTTCTCGGCGGCATCAGTAAGCATCTCTCTGCTTTCTTTGCCGGGTCGCGGAGCAAAAAGTACCCCTAGCACGGCTCCGCAAAGCCCGCCGAGCAAAAATGCCCCTACTACGCTACCGCCACGTCTGTAATCATACATTTCCACGCACCTCCGTCATTGAGGTCTGACCGACTATTACCACAGCGCCCTAAGCCTTAAGAGTGCTGCCACAGCAATTGGAGCTGTCTTTAGGATATATACCCCTATTGATTTTTACCAGCACTTCGCGCCAGCGCCGAGCTAACCAGTTTTTCGACTACATCCGCCAGCGACAGCCCCACCGCCTGTGCGGCCATAGGCAGCAAGGATGTCTCCGTCATCCCCGGCGAAGTATTGCACTCCAAAACATGCAGCCCTCCGGCCGAATCCACTATCATGTCCACGCGCGAAACATCTCGGCACTCCAGCAAAGTGTGAACCGCGATGGCGCACTTCTTCACCTCTGACATGACCGCTTCGTCCAGCCTGGCGGGCACGAAATAATCCGTCTCGCCCGCAGTGTACATCGAAGCGAAGTCGAAGACACCGCTTTTAGGCGATATCTCAACCGGCGGCAGCGGCTGTGGGCCTTCGGGGCCGTCGAACACAGAAACAGCGACCATGCGGCCTTCTACCCACTTCTCTATCATCGCCGCGTCGTCGTAGCTCAGCGCCGTCAACAGTGCCTCCGCCAATCGATCCGCGGAATCGACGCGGGTCAGCCCAAGCGCCGAGCCTTGTTTAGCCGGCTTGACGGCCAGAGGGAAGGGCCCTGTGCTTTCAACCACGAGATCAAGCGCCGAGGCCGCGCCCATCTGCTTGAATGCATCGGCCGTCAAATTCACCCAGGCAGGCGTCGGAATGCCATGCTCGGCGAAGAGCCGTTTTGCCAGCGGCTTGTCCCACGCCAGAACACTCGATACTACTCCCGGTCCGGTGTACGGAACGCCGAGAAACTCGAGCAGCTCCTGGATGGCTCCGTCCTCGCCGTACCTGCCATGCAGCGCGATGTAGCACGCGTCTGGCCGCTCGGAGCGCAAAGTCTGCACGAGAGTCGGGGACAGGTCCAAAGGCAGGACCTTGTAGCCCAGGTCCTCCAGCGCCTGACAAACGCGCTCGCCGCTTTTCAGCGAGACTTCGCGCTCAAGAGAGCGACCGCCCATCAATACCGCTATCTTCTCTTTGTTCATGCGGCTCCTTCCTCGGCAGGCAAAGCTCCAGCGGCCATGAAGGCGCGGTACAGCTCGAGGCGGTCCTCGAGCACCTCGGCAAGACGCCTTATTCCTTCTTCGATCCGCTCAGGCTCAGCGTAACAAAACGCCAGACGCATGCAGTTCCGTCCTCGCCCGTCGGGGAAGAAAGAATCGCCGGGCACGAAAGTCACGCCTCTTTCGACCGCCTCGGCAAGCATCACTCCTGTGTCCAGGAACGCCGGAAGTTCGACCCAGACGAAAAATCCGCCTTCCGGGCATGTCCATCTCGCCTCTTTTGGGAAGTGCTCACTGAGCGCGGCGAGCATGGCGTCGCGTCGCTCGGCATAAACGCGTGTCAGGGCCTGAACCACCTTTCGCCATCGCGTGCCGCGGAAATACACTTCCGCAGTTGTTTGAGCGAAAGCGCTCCCACATAGATCCGCAGCTTGCTTCGCGATAAGAAGCTTCGCGAGAACGGGATGTGGCGCGACCACCCATCCCAACCTTAGGCCGGGAGCGAATATCTTCGAAAAAGTGCCGAGGTAGATGACCTCGGGATCGAGCGCTCGCAGCGGCTTTATGTGCCCGCCTTCGAAGCGAAGCCTGCCGTATGGATCGTCTTCGATTATCGGGATATCGTACTCGCGCGACAGCTCAAGCAGGCGGCGGCGGCGATCGGCGGCAAGCGTGACCCCGCCGGGATTTTGAAAGTTAGGAATCGTATAGATAAACTTCGCCCCGCGCGGACCGAGCGCTCGCAACTCCGCTTCGAGCAGGTCCATGCGCATGCCGCAATCGTCCATCGGCACACACCGGATCTCGGGCTCATATGCCGAAAACGCCTGAAGAGCGCCGAGATAAGTCGGGCCCTCGGCAATAACAACATCCCCGGGATCCAGAAATATCTTGCCGAGAAGATCGAGTGCCTGCTGCGCGCCGGCGGTAACGACGATATCATCGGTTTTGAGGCGCACGCCGGTTTCGGCCATCAGCTCGATGATGATGCTTCTCAGCTCGATGCTGCCCTCGCTGCCGCCGTATTGAAGCGCGCGGGCGCCCTGATGCGCCACAGCCTTGTAGGCCGCGTCGGCAGCGGTATGCGCTGGCACCCGACTGACTTCGGGCATGCCGCCGGAAAGGCTGATCACATCGGGCCTGCTAGCTGCGGCGAACAGGTCCCGTACAGCGCTACTGCGCATCTCGTCCATGCGCCGGGCATAACGCCCTTGCAGCTTGTCGAACACAACCCTTGAGGTACCCATCGCTCTCACTCCAATGTAAGAAACAAAAAGACCCCTTCCGCCGATAGGGCGAGGGGTCGAGGTGGCCGGGCTTATGATGCCCTCTTCCCTCACATCCTTTGTGCGGATTATGAGTCCTTCATTAACGCGAAAGGTTAGGCGGTAGAGTAGCACTCGGCCCGCTCACGGGTCAACCGCGCAAAGAGAGCGCATGCCTCATGCAGGGCATCGGAGGCCGCTTCGGTTTTTTCGCAGCCGAGAAACACCCGGTACACTAGCCTGCCGTCACGCCTGAAGTCCCAATCTGTACGCCCCGCCATAGTCCGCGGGAAGCCGTCGCGCGCAAGGAGCTCCAGCGCAATGTGCTCGACCAGATGAGCGCTTTCTGTATCAGCGATCTCGGCGATTACTCCACGCGGCCGCCCAGACTCACACCGATGGCGCGTGATCCCCGGCAGCGCCTCCAAAAGCCGATTGGCTATCCCGGGCAGTGCGCTTGTCCGCCGAAGAGACGGCTCCGTCAGACGCAACCGGACTTCAACGCCACCTGGCACCTCACGAATAGCTTCGACGAGAAAAGGGTGGTCTTTCGGCTCCCTGCCCGTCATTTCACCATGTTCTTTTTCTTCACGATCAGAAACACCACAGAGCCTATCAGCAGCACAGCACCGATCAAAAGCAACGCATACGCGTATCCTATCGCCTGACCCAGAAGCATGAACGCCCCAACGGCGATAGCTGTCGCGCCTAGAGCCGCCAGGCAAGACGCGGCCGATGCGGCAAAAAGAGTGATCCCAAGCCGCTGAAGCGGAAGCACCACCTTCTCACGAACGATTGTCTCGACTTCATAGCGGAGCCAATCGACGAGGGCTTCCAGTAGTTCGATGACCAAATCCATGATCGGTTTTTTGTTCGAGCCATTATCGGGCGCGGGGCTAGACATGGTCGCACCTCCACCAAGCCGCAGGCATGAACCTTCTCAAGATGAGGATACAGTCTACCTGCCCAAGATGCGATACCTGACAGTCTGCACTCCGCCAAACCCAAGCGCCTTGGCGGTGCCCGGGCCAAGATCGAAGACTCTGCCAGGAGTAAACGGCCCGCGGTCATTTACAACAGCTACAGCCTTGCGGCCCTCAAACTCGAATTCTATGCGTGTGCCAAAAGGCAGCGTTCTGTGAGCGACGTTCATCATGTCTTTAGTGAGCACGGTGCCGTTGGCTGTCCTGCGACCGTAAAAGCCAGGGCCATACCAGGTGGCTCTTGCCGAACGCCAGCCCCCTGTGTTCTGCGCCGAGGAGGCGCTCTGCGCGGAAGGCGAGGTGCTTGCGCGAGGCTTGGGTGGAGCCACGGGAATCGGCACCGCCCGCCTTTTCACAGGGGTCACGATTGCGGCAGATCTTTCATCTGTCCGGGCCACCTTCTCAGACGCCGGAGCGTGAGCAGTGGGCTCGACCGATATCTCGGCAATCCCTAGCGTGCCCTCGGGTCGAATCGCAGGCGAAGCAATTGCGAAAGGCTCGGCATAATCAAAGCCGAGCATGATGCTTGATACCGACGCCAGGACTCCTCCTAGCGTCACTGTGACCAAAGCGATACTTATTACTTTTCTCAAACTCACATAGACCTCCCGGTCCGGGTACATTACTGACGGCACGCCATCAGGCCGGGGCACAAAAGTGCCAGGGAGACAGTGAAAATTTGGGGTGTTAAGCTGCTCCGCATCCGGCGAAATCGGCGGCAGATGCCGTCGTTTCAAGCCAACTGAAGCGAATATGCTTTTCGGCTACGAACCTTGGTTTTTCCTAGTACACGGGCGCCCGCTTGTGCGGACGTAGACCGAGCCAATCGGATTCGCTTTTCGTACCCTTTGCGCCGGTTCGAACGACTGCTCCGATCGTCTAGGCAGCCGAAGCGCTAAAGGTACCTCTTATATCAACAGCTTCGTAGTATAACACAAGGAAAAGCTTTGTCATCCTGCTTTGGCAACTAGCCGCCCGGCGTGTAAAGAACCATCAGTAATAGCAGGTTTACGACGAAGGTCACCGCCAGAACTACTGTGATCTTGTTGAGGTTCTTTTCGATGATGCTCGTCCCCACCGAGGTGGTCGGCAGTGCGCCGCTGAACATCGAGGACATCCCGGTACCTTTTCCGGAATGCAGCAACACAAAGACTATAAGCGCAAATGACACGACGACGTGCAGTACCAGCAATATCACAACAAGCCCATTCATTTCCGGCATTCCTTCCCTTTCGCGCACCTGGCGCGATGAGTTTCATAATTGCAGAGGCTCAGTATATCAGCAGGGAGCGTCCCGTCCACTCGGCGGGCGTCTCTATCGAAATAAGCTCAAGCAAAGTTGGAGCCACATCGGACAAAACCCCGCCGGCCGTCAAGGCCTGAACATCTTCGGCCACCACGCACATCGGAACTTCTCCGCTGGTATGAGCTGTAAAGGGCGAGGACCCATCGCTTTCGAGCATGCGCTCGGCATTCCCGTGATCGGCTGTCACAATCGCGACTCCTCCCTTTTCGCGAATAGCCCGAACAACTCTACCCACGCAAGTATCGACCACTTCGACCGCCGACACAGCCGCCTTCAGCACTCCGGTATGACCCACCATATCGCAATTGGCATAGTTGACGATGTAAACATCGGCTGATCCCGCCTCGATCTCAGCTACCAGACGATCCGTGACCTCGAAGGCGCTCATTTCGGGCCTGAGATCGTAGGTCGAAACCTTGGGGCTGGGGATCAAAATGCGCCGCTCACCCTCTCTGGGCACCTCCGAGCCGCCATTGAAGAAAAATGTCACGTGAGCGTACTTCTCCGTCTCCGCGATTCTTAGCTGCCTTAAGCCAGCATCGGAGAGCACATCCGCTAAAACACCGCACTGGCTGGCCTTTGGGAAAGCGACTGGAGCGTTGATCGTTGGATCATACTCGGTCAGGCATACAAAGTGCGTCTTTGGGAATACCGAGCGAGCAAAACCCGAAAAGCCCGAATCCACAAACGCCCGGGTGATCTCACGCGCTCGGTCGGGCCGGAAGTTGAAGAACACGAGCGCGTCACCATCACGCACGATCGCGCGGGGCTTGCCATGCTCATCGCAGATGACCGTCGGCGTGACAAACTCGTCCGTCACATCAGAGCTGTATGAGGCTTGCACCGCCTGGATCGGATCGAGTGCGCAGGCTCCCTCGCCAAGAGCGATCGCGCGCCACGCGCTCTCTACCCGCTCCCATCGATTGTCGCGATCCATGGCCCAATACCGACCGGCCACGCTCGCAATTTGGCCGACACCAATTGCTTGAAGTTTGTCGACAAGCTTCTGGAGATAGCCCGCTCCGGAACGCGGCGGCACATCTCTTCCGTCGAGAAACGCGTGAACGAATATGTCGCTCGCCCCTCTGGCCGCCGCCATTTCGAGCAACGCGAACAGGTGCTCTTGGTGGCTGTGAACTCCTCCATCGGAGAGAAGCCCCATAAAGTGAATAGCGTTTCCGCTCTCTATCGCTCTATCCATAGTCTCGACAAGAACCTGGTTGGCACGAAGTGAGCCATCCTCGATAGCAAGATTCACGCGAGTGAACTCCTGATATACCACACGGCCAGCCCCGATGTTCAGATGCCCGACTTCCGAGTTACCCATTTGGCCCTCCGGCAGTCCGACCGACAGACCTGAGCAGCGCAAAGTCGTGTACGGATAACCGCCGAAAAGCGCATCCAGATTCGGCGTCCGCGCAAGAGAGACCGCATTGCCAGGACCATCTTCGGCGATTCCGAATCCATCCATCACGATCAGCGCCGCAGGAAGGCGCTTGGTCATTCCGGCTGCCTCGCCAAAGCCACGATGCCCGCGAAGGAATCGACATCGAGTGATGCGCCGCCCACCAAGGCTCCGTCGATGTCGGGCTCGGCGAAGAACATCGCGGCGTTTTCGGGCGCGACCGAGCCACCATAGAGGACCCGGCAGGACAAGGCCACCGGTGGTCCGAAGATCGCTCCTACGGTGGCGCGTATTGAGCGCGCGACGTCGTTGGCCGCTTCCGGCGTGGGTGTTCGCCCGGTTCCTATAGCCCAGATCGGCTCGTACGCGATCACCACCTTGGCGGCGTCTTGAGGCGATACTCCTTCCAGGGCGGCACGAAGCTGTGCCCGCACGAAAGGCTCGGTCTCGCCGCTCTCACGAGTCTCCAGGGTCTCGCCGACACACACAATCGGGACGATGCCAGCGGCCAGCAGCGCCTTGACCTTCTTGTTTACCTTCTCGTCGCTCTCATCGAACATCTCTCGACGCTCGGAGTGCCCGACGATGCAATACCCGCACCTGAGATCTTTCAGCATCACCGAGGATATCTCCCCTGTATAGGCTCCGCCGCTCTCCCAGTGCACGTTTTGAGCGCCCAGGCCGATCTTTAGCCGATCCAGTTCAATAACGACCGAAACGCTCTTTAAGGCGATGAATGGCGGGCAGACCACCACATCGATATCGCCCCAGTATTTCGCTACCATCTCTTCTAGATTTTGAAGAAAGATAGCGCCTTCTCCGGCGGTTTTATTCATCTTCCAGTTTCCGGCGATCATTTTCCGGCGCTTCATCGATTCTCCATTCATAAGGTGGCCTCCCTACTGCTCACGGTCGCGCAAGGCTTCCACTCCTGGAAGCTTCGAACCCTCGAGCAACTTTATCGAAGCCCCCCCGCCCGTCGAAACGAAAGTCACCCGCCCCTCAAGGTCGAACTTTCTCAAGGCCGCGACCGAATCGCCGCCGCCTACCACAGAAACGGCTCTGTTGTTCCGCGTCACCGCCGTGGCAATTTTTCGGGTTCCGCCCTCAAACGGCGTGAGCTCAAAAACGCCCATGGGGCCGTTCCAAAACACGGTCTTGGCGTCGCCGATGGCGCCGGCAAACAATTCGATGGTCGCCGGGCCGATATCGAGCCCCATCATGTCAGCCGGAATCTCTTCTCGGCCGACTATCTTTGTCTCGGCGTCTTCGGCAATCGCATCGGATACCACAAAATCTATGGGAAGCAGCAGCTCAACGCCGTTGTTGGCCACTTTATCCAGCATGGCTTTGGCGGGCTCTACCCACTCAGGCTCAACCAGCGACTTTCCCACATCAATCCCTTTAGCGACCAGAAGGGTAAAGCACATTCCTCCGCCGACCACCAGAGTGTCAACGCTTTCAAGCAGCCGATCTATAACGCCGAACTTGTCCGAAACCTTCGAGCCGCCGAGAATAGCCACGAACGGGCGGTCCGGACTCGCCAGCATCTCGGTGAGGGTCTCTGTTTCGCGTGCGAGCAAAAGACCCGCGACCGCAGGCAGAAACCCGGTGACCCCAACAGTGGACGCGTGCGCTCTATGCGCTGCGCCGAAGGCGTCGTTCACGTAGATGTCCGCGAGATCGGCAAGGGCACGCGAAAACTCCGGGTCGTTGCTACTCTCGCCGGAATGAAAGCGGACGTTTTCGAGCATCAAAATCTCTCCGTCCACCATCCGCGAAACAGCCTCAGTGGCTTCTTTCCCCACGATGTCGTCGACGAATACGACGTTGCGCCCCATCAGGCGCTGCAATACCCGCCGCACCGGTCTCAGTGAATATTGGGGATCGGGTTGTCCTTTTGGACGGCCAAGGTGGCTCATCACGATGACCCGCGCTCCATGATCGACAAGGTAGCGCAGGGTGGGCAGCGCGGCCCTCACACGAGTGTCATCGGTAACCGCACCTTCGTGCAAAGGAACGTTGAAGTCGACTCTGACAAGCACTTTCTTGCCCCGTACATCCACATCCTTGATAGTCTTCTTGTCAAACATGGCGCTTTCGACCCCTTAGGCCATCATGTACTTGACGAGGTCATTGACGCGGTTGCTGTAGCCCCACTCGTTGTCGTACCACGCGATGCACTTCACGAAGTTTCCTTCGCCGCCCATAACCATAGTCTGCAGCGAATCGAAAACGGATGAGGCGGGGTTGCCAACAACATCCACCGAAACAATAGGATCCTCGCAGTACTCAAGGATGTTCTTCATCGGCCCTTCCGCCGCCGCCCTCATCGCGGCGTTGATCTCCTCGGCGGTTACATCCCGTCCAAGCTCGGCGACGAGGTCAACCACGGAACCATCGGGGGTAGGAACGCGCATGGACATGCCGTCTACCTTGCCCTTGAGGTCGGGCACGACTAGACCTATCGCCTTGGCGGCACCGGTCGAGGTCGGAATGATCGACATTGCGGCAGCGCGCGCGCGGCGCAGGTCCTTGTGGGGCAGGTCGAGGATGTTCTGGTCGTTTGTGTAGCTGTGGATCGTGTTCATGAAGCCCCTTTTGACGCCGAAGGAGTCCCGCAGAACTTTGACGACGGGCGCTAGGCAGTTCGTCGTGCAAGAGGCGTTGGAGACCACATGGTGCCGGGCCGCATCGTACTCCTCATGGTTCACACCCATGACGATCGTAATGTCCTCGTTCGAGGCGGGCGCCGAGATAAGCACCTTCGAGGCGCCTGCGTCGATGTGCGCTTTCGCTTTTAGCGCGTCGGTGAAAAACCCGGTCGCCTCGACTACGACATCGACTCCGAGAGCTCCCCATCCAAGGTTGCCCGGATCACGATCGGACATGACCTTGACGAAGCGGCCTTCCACCAGGATTCCGTCGTCTGCGGCCTCAACCTTTTTGGCGAAGCGTCCATGGATCGAATCGTACTTCAGCAGATGTGCAAGCGTCTTGGCGCTCGTCAGATCGTTGACCGCCACAACCTCGACAGCCGGATCAAACTCCATCGCCCGAAACACCAGACGTCCTATACGACCGAACCCGTTGATACCAACCTTGATCGTCACTGTTACCTCCTTCTGCAGCCTGGGCTGCCCTCAGCCTTCACCTGCGGCGACCCGCTCTCCGGGATCCCGCGTGCTAGCGCTTACGCTTCCCCTCCCGAGACTCGCCGAGCCAAATCGGTGATCCTCCGAACCCTATGATATACCGCTGACTTCGACAGCGGCGGCTCGGCAAGCTCTCCGAGCTCTCTCAAACTCACCTCGGGATTCTCCAGACGCAAGTATCCCAAATCTCGCAGCGCCGGTGGAAGATTTTCCAGACCGATGAGTTTGTCCAGCAGCTCAATCGCCTCGATCTGCTCGAGTGAGGCGTCCGCCGATTTTGACAAGTTCGCGGTTTCCGCATTTACGAGTCTGTTTATCTCGTTACGCATGGACTTTACCACTCTTACGTTTTCAGTGCGCAGCAGTGCCGAGTGCGCACCGGCCAGAGCGAGAAACATCACTATGGGCTCGGCTCCTTTGAGATAGGCAGTGTGAAGTTCCCGTCGCTGCGATACCTTCGCTTGTATTTCGAATCGCCGCATCAACATCGAAAGATCCTCGGCCACCTGCCTGGAATCCGCCGTCAGCTCAAAGTGAAAATCGCCGTGCGGATCAGCGACAAATCCTCCGCCGAGAAAAGCGCCCCGCAGGCAAGAGATGGCGCAACAGTTTCTGCGCACTACTCGCGGAAGGATTCCGCGCGTCAGATTCATCGAATCATCGAGTATGCCGAGTTCGTTTAGCGCCTGCGGCAGGCGGGGTTGATCAATCACGGCTATCAGGTAGTTATTCGTCTTGTGTAGGATGCTCCGCCTCACCGTGATCTCGGTCTTGAGCTCATATAGGCGATGCAGGAGCTTGACCATCTTGCGTGCAACCGGCGCCGTCTCGGTAGCCAGCTCCAGCTGAAAGCGCTCGGGTCCTGCGATATGAAGCGTGCCCTCTATGCGGACCAGGGCGGCCAACTCGGCCTTCTGACAGCACAGTTTGCCGGGCTCTACCCGCGAAAGCTCATCTTTTACTTCGGCGGTAAACGACATTTAGCCTATGGCCTCCGCGAGTCCGCGCTCCAGCCGCTCGTATGAGTGCCTGTACGGGTTTCGGGCATCGGTCATCTCCATCGCGAGAACGGTTGGCGTCAGCTCGGCGATCCGCGCCTCGACGTCCTTGTCGGCGGTCACTGCTTCGATGACGCCCGTGAGCCTTCTTTGCTCTCCGGGTACCGTCGACGCCAAGGTTCTGTGAACAAGCACAGCGTCAAGCGCGCCTTCGAGTCCATAATCCACAAGCACCTTGACGTGGTCGTATGCGTCCATGCCGCTTGTCTCGCCCCGTTGATTTGCCACATTGCAAACGTATACGCGCCGTGCGCCGGATTCGCGGATCGCCTGTGCCACACCCGCTACAAGCAGATTTGGCAGGATGCTCGTGAACAAGCTGCCCGGGCCGATCACGAGGATATCCGCCGAGGATATCGCCTCGATTGCGGGCGCATAGGCTGGCGGGAGCTCCGGGTCGAGCCGGATGTCAGCAAACGGCCCGGCGGAGCGAGCCAGCCGAGCCTGCCCGGAGATGGTCGTTCCTTCGGCGTCGGTGGCAAGCAGCCTGACATCCGTAAGGGTGCATGGAAGCACCCTGCCTCGCGATCCAAGCAGGCCGGAAGCCGCTTCGATGGCCTCCGGGAATCCTCGGGTGATATCAGCCAGCGCTGCGATGATGAGATTGCCCAGGGCGTGGCCGGCGAGTCCCTCCCCGTGCGGAAACCGGTACTGGAACAGCCGAGAAGGCAGGCTTTCAGGGTCGGAGAGCGCAACGAGGCAGTTGCGCACGTCTCCGGGCGGAAGCATGCCGAGCTGCTCTCTCAAAAGCCCGCTGGAGCCTCCATCATCAGCCATGGTAACGATCGCGGTGGCCTCGTGCCCGAGATTGAGAAGGCAGCGCAAGACCATCGGCAATCCCGTTCCGCCGCCAATCGCCACCGCTCGCCGCGTCAAACTCTCACCTCCGCGCTCATCGCCCGTGACGCTCCTTGTCGATATCCCTGTGGCTGACAGCAACCGAGTACCCCTCGTCAGTGAGAAACTTCGCGGTCTTTTCGGCGAGAGCCACACTTCGATGAACTCCTCCCGTGCAGCCCAAAGCGATAACAAGGTGCGCCTTGCCCTCCATCACATAGCCCGGTAGCAACATCTCAAGAAGAGAGAACCAGCGCGAAAGGAACTCGGCGGTCTCCTCGCGCTCGAGCACGAACTTCCGCACCTCGTCGTCGAGACCGGTCAGATCACGGAGGGTTGGTAAATAGTAAGGATTTGGTAAGAAGCGCACATCCATCACGATGTCCGCATCGACGGAGACGCCGTGCTTGAAGCCGAACGACGCGACAGTGACCGTAAGGTAAGGCTTGCGGGTGGCCGAGAAAAACCTGTCCTTGAGCGCCTTTCGCAACTGCGACGGCCTGAGCGTGCTGGAGTCTATGATGACATCCGCGCGCGCGCGTATCTCGGCGAGTATTTCGCGTTCGGCCGAAATGCCTTCGAGAACAGAGCCACCCGTTGTGCACAGCGGATGCCGTCGGCGTGTCTCCTTGAAGCGCCGCACGAGAGTTTCGTCATCAGCTTCGAGAAAGAGCAGGCTGTACGCCATGCCGCTGTTTTCCAGATGGCTCAACTCGCCTGAGAGCTCATCGAAGAAGTCCAACGACCGCGCGTCGCAGACCACGGCGATCCGGCGGACCCTGCTGCCGGGCAGCGCCATTAGTCCTACTACCTGCCGGATGAAGCTGGGGGGCAGGTTGTCTATGCAAAAGTAGCCGAGGTCCTCGAACGTGTGTATCGCCTCGGTGCGTCCCGCTCCCGACATGCCGGTGATGACCACGAACTCCGGCGAGGGCACGGTAGGTCCGATTTCCTGATCATCCTCGGGAAGGTCGCATCTTTCGTCCATGGCTCACTCCACCTGTCAACTGCCGAGAACACAAGCCCTGCACCTGAAAGCGGTAGGGCAATCGCCGAAAAACTTCGGCGACAACTCGAAGTATACCCAAGCTCATCCGTTGTCGGAGGCGATATCTTGCACCTGCGCAAGAACAGCGAAAACGTCCTCGGCGACCTCACGAGAGATCCCGGGCACAGCCGCTATCTGCTCGACGTCCGCCGAGCGCAAACGCTTGACGGAGCCAAACGCTTTCACCAGCGCTTTCTTGCGCTTCGGGCCAACTCCGGGGATGTCATCGAGCACGCTCGCTGTCATCGCCTTGCCGCGAAGCTCCCGATGGTAGGTCACCGCGAACCTGTGCGCCTCATCACGAATCCGCTTCACCAGGTAAAGCGACGCCGAGCCGGCAGGCAGCCTCACGGACTCGTCAAATCCGGGGACGAACAGCTCCTCCTCGCGCTTGGCGAGAGCGACCACGGGCACTTCGGACACGCCCGCCTCGGCCAACGCTTTTAACGCCGAGGAAAGCTGTGGCTTCCCGCCGTCAACGATAACGAGATCCGGAACGCGGCCAAAGCGCTCGTCGGCAAGGCGTTCGGGGGCGAATCGCCTTCGGAGCACCTCGGCCATCATACCCACGTCATCAGAGCCCTCGCTTTGGGACCGGACCCTGAAGCGGCGATAGGCGGACACATCCGACCTGCCCTCGGCGAACACCACCATAGATCCCACCGAGTGCCGACCATGCAGTGTAGAGATGTCGTAGCACTCGATCCGCATTGGCGGCTTCTCGAGGGCCAGCGCGCTTTCGAGCTGTATGAGGGCGAGATTGAGTCGCTCGTCGTCGTAGCGGGTGCGCATCTTGTGGCGCAGCAAGGTGTGCCGCGCGTTGATGGAGGCCATCTGGAGCAAGGCGAGCTTCTCGCCCTTCCTGGGAACGCTTATCCGGACGCGCCGACCTCTTAGCCCGGAAAGCCACTCTTCGAAAAGCTCCCTGTCCTCGGGCGCGTGCTCCAGCAGCACCTCGCGCGGAACGTAAGCGGTCCCGTCGTAGTAGCGCAGCAAGAAGCCCTCGACGAGCTCCTCGGCGGTTATATCCATACCCTTGTCGAGAACGAACTCGTTGCCGACAAGGACCCTGCCTTCCCGCACGACGAAAACCTGGACTCCGGCGATAGTCTCCTCCCGATGGATGCCGATGACATCGACATCGAGCGCCCTGGACGAGACGACCTTTTGCTGCTGCTGCAACACCTTTAGCGCCTCGAGCCTGTTGCGGAATCGCGCGGCGCGCTCGTAATCGAGCTCCTCGGCGGCGTTGCGCATCCGGGATTCAAGCTCATCAGCCACCTCGCTATGGCGGCCACGCATAAAGCCGATGACTCTTTGCACCGTCGCCGAGTACTCCGCCGAGGAAACCGCGCCCACACAGGCTCCCGGCCCCTTGCCGACGCTGTAATCGAAGCAGGCACGGTCGGTCGGATTCCCGCCTCGCGCTATCAACCGCTTCCACTCCACACACGACGCGCTGCATATCGGGTAGACCCTCCGGACCGCCTCGATCGTTGCGCGCGCCGCGCGGGAGTCGGTGTAAGGCCCGAAGTATGTGGTCCCTTCGCGATGCTTCTCGCGCGTGAACTTGATCGCCGGAAACGCATCCGTGGTGGTCAGCGCGATATACGGATAACTCTTGTCGTCCTTGTAGTCTACGTTGAACGTCGGCGAGAACTGCCGGATGAGGTTCTTCTCGAGGATCAGTGACTCGATCTCCGTGTCGGTGACGACATAATCGAACGCGGTCACCTGGCTCATGAGCAGCGGAGTCATCTCCCGATCGTCCTGCCCGGCCACGTACTGCCGCATGCGCTTGCGAAGTGACTTCGCCTTCCCGACGTAGATAACGGTACCCGCCGAGTCCTTCCAAAGGTAGACGCCGGGAGAGTCCGGGACGCCTGATAGCTGCTCGGCCAATGATGTGTGCGTCTCGGCCATCTTCACCTCACCGGAACATGAGCGATGACTCTGCCGAGATGCCGAGCGTCCACGACATAGGCGCGCTGCTTGACCCAGCCCCATCCATGCAGAGAGCCATCGACAAGCGCCGCATCGCCTTCTTCTCCGGCAAGCCAGTAGATCTTGCCGTCGGAGTGCGAGTAGGCAAGCCACCTTTGGGGAGCAAGGGTCTCGAGTGCCCCGTCGTGTGCATAGCTGATGCCGTCCTTGCCGGCGGCGCTGACAACTTTATGCACCGCCGAGCCACGTCCGGCTGGACCCGCCAACTCGAAATCCAGCTCCTGCGTCCGCTTCAAGTCTGTGATTTCACGAGCGGGCAACTCTCCGTTTGCGGCCGGAACCATCTGCCGCAAGACTGGCAGATCGGAGTCCTGTGCTGGACGGGACTCCCGTATGTAGAGCGCCAGTTCATGCGCCGGCCGCAACAGAGTGCCGAGGCCCTCTCCTTCCAGGGCCATGGCGGCAAGCGCGATACCCCTGACCCGCTCGACCTGCCCGGCTCCTTGCGGCGAGGGGGCGTCGCTTAGCTCGGCACGCACTTCGCGCACGGCTATCGCACCTACCGACGGGGTAGCGGCAAGTCGCCTCAGCGTCTCGCTCGCACGCTGGGTCCATACTCGGCCTGCCTCGCCTCCCGGCTGCATCGCGGGAATTCCGGGTGCCGCTCTTCGCATCGACTCGACTTCATTGGCCAGGGCCGCGATGTTTTCTCGCGCAGGGCTTTCATCATCAAGCACGCCAAACATCCGGTTCTTTTCATCGAGGTAGTGTCCGGGCGCCTCTACCGACACGCTGGTGACCGGGCCGAAAAAACCCGGCCCGTTTTGCGGTCTTGTCTCCCGCAGCAAAATAGCGAAGCGCGCCGATCCTTCAGGCTCTAAAACGACCGCCTGTAGTTCTTGAGCCGCTGTTAGCTCTTGTTCCGTCGGCGCCTCGGCCGACGCGGTCAGGAAGGTGAAGTTCGCGGCCCTGCGCAAGGCCGAGGCATCATCGGCGCTGATCGCCGAGCGCACGTCAGCGCCGCTCCACTCGACCTGCAGCAGCGGCTGATCGACCTGAAAGAGCTGCACCATGTAGGTCTCGGAGTCCGGAAACCCGGCCGCAACGGCTGCAACGGCGGCTTGCATCGCGATCTCGATGTCCGCCGAGGTATCGATCGCCGGCACCGACACCCTCACGAGCGTCGCATCGCGCCACAGCCCCACCGAGGCATGCTCGATCCCGGCGATACGCAAGGCGCGCAGGGTGGTCTCGGCAGGCGCAGAGGGCGCAAGCGGCCTCACCTCGAAGTCGCCGTGCGGAGAGCGGAGCTGCCCCATGTAGATCGCGAGCACCAGGGCCGCCGAGGCAACCAGGGCGACCAGAGCGCCTATGGACCGCGTCAACATGTGCGGGCCGCGCTTCACTTTTGACGCCCCCTTCTTTCCAGTGCCGCCGAGAGAAACCGCCCCGTGTGGGAGCTTTCGCACTTTGCGACCTCCAACGGTGTGCCGGTTGCGACTATCTGCCCGCCTCGATTCCCGCCCTCAGGACCTAGATCTATGATGTGATCAGCGCTTTTTATCACGTCCAGATTGTGCTCAATGACGAGCACAGTGTTACCGGCATCCACCAGCCGCTGCAGTACGGCAAGCAGTTGGCGTACATCGTCGAAGTGAAGTCCCGTGGTCGGCTCGTCGAGTATGTAGAAGGTTCTTCCCGTACTGCGCCGCTGCAATTCGCTCGCCAGCTTGACCCTTTGGGCCTCGCCCCCGGAAAGGGTGGTGGCCGGCTGTCCCATACGCAGGTATCCAAGCCCGACGTCGTGAAGCGTCTGAAGCTTCCGCCTAACCTGCGGGATGTTCTCGAAGAAGTGAAGCGCCTCCTCGACCGTCATCTCCAGCATGTCGTAAACGTTCTTGCCGCGATAGGTCACCTGCAGAGTTTCTCGGCTGTATCTTGCGCCCTTGCATACCTCGCACTTGATATAAACGTCGGGGAGAAAGTGCATCTCTATCTTTATCTGGCCATCGCCCTTACAGGCCTCGCATCGACCGCCTCTGACATTGAAGGAGAAGCGGCCGGGAGCATAACCACGGGCGCGAGACTCCGGAGTACTGGCGAGAAGCGAGCGGACGTCGTCCCACACCCCGGTGTATGTGGCGGGATTGGAGCGAGGCGTGCGACCTATCGGTGACTGGTCGATGTCGATGACCTTGTCGATCGCCTCGCAACCGAGCAGAGAGCGAAACTTACCGGTCCGGCGCCGTGCCCTGTGGATCCTGTTTGCGAGCGCGGGCGAAAGAGTATCCGAGACAAGCGAGCTCTTTCCGCTTCCACTTACGCCCGTGACGACGGTCAGCGTACCGAGGGGAAGCTCGACATCGATGTCTTTGAGGTTGTTCTCCGATGCGCCAATCACCGAGATTGCGCCCTTATTCGGCTGACGCACACTCTCCGGAGTCGGAATGGCTCGTGCCCCGCTAAGGTAGGCGCCTGTCAGCGAATCCTCGCAGCGCAACATCTCCTCCGGCGGCCCCGCGCATACGATCTTTCCGCCATGCTCACCAGCTCCCGGGCCCATATCCACAACAAAGTCTGATGCGCGGATCGTCTCCTCATCATGCTCTACAACAATTACAGTGTTGCCGAGGTCGCGCAAACGCTCCATCGTCGATATCAATCGCGCATTGTCGCGCTGGTGCAGGCCTATCGACGGCTCATCTAGGATGTAGAGCACTCCCATCAGGCCCGACCCGATCTGGGTAGCCAGCCTTATTCGCTGGGCTTCACCGCCGGAAAGCGTCGCGGTGGCACGCTCGAGGGTAAGGTAGTCCAACCCCACGTCGACAAGAAAGCGCAGCCGCTCCACGATCTCCTTGATAACTCTGGAGGCGATGTGCGCGTGCCGCTCAGAGATTGTCGCCGTCTCAAAGAAGTTCAGTGACTCCTTGGCGCTCATCGTAGTGACCTCGAAGATGTTCTTATCGGCGAAGGTCACCGCAAGTATCTCGGGCTTGAGGCGCGCGCCCTTGCAAGACTTGCAGGGAATCACCGCCATGTACTCTTCGAGCTTGTCCCTGACCGCGTCTGACTCCGACTCTGAGTGGCGGCGAATAACGCTCGCGAGCGCGCCCTCGTAGCGCGAATACCAGTGAGTGTCCCTTCCGTCGCGCGTGACGTAGTCCACCCTTATGCGTGTGTCGCCGAGCCCCTCAAGAAAGGCAGCTTGCGCCTTTTTCGGTAGTTCATCCCAGGGCGTGCTCACAGATACCCCGAGGTGCTTTGCGACCGCCGCCACAAGCTGCGGGTAGTAGGTCATGCCTCCCGAGAAGGGCTTGATCGCCCCCCTTTCCAACGACAGGGATCCATCCGGCACGATCAGCGATGGATCCGCCTCGAGCCGGGAGCCGAGTCCCGCGCAGTCGGGGCACGCCCCGTAGGGGCTGTTGAACGAGAAATCCCTCGGCGCAAGTTCGTCCATCGAGACTCCATGCTCCGGGCACGCGAGCGCCTGGGAGTAGGTCTGCTCTTCGCCATCGACGACGGCGATTACGGCGATTCCGCCGGCTAGTCGCAGCGCGGTTTCGATGCTATCCGTCAGGCGGGTGCGAAGAGAGTCCTTCATCACCAGCCGATCGACGACGACCTCAATGTCGTGCTTGTACTTCTTGTCCAAAACAATCGTCTCATCGAGCGAACGGCTCTCCCGGTCCACGCGCACCCGCGTGAAGCCTTCGCGCTTCAGGTCCTCCAAAAGCTTGCTGTGCTCACCCTTTCGGCCCCTGACGACAGGTGCCAGTACCAAAAAGCGCGTACCCTCGGGCAGCTCCATCACACGATCGACAATCTGATCGCTGGTCTGGCGCTCAATCGGCAGCATGCACACCGGGCAGTGCGGGATTCCAACGCGCGCGAACAGCAAGCGCAGGTAGTCGTAGATCTCTGTAACCGTACCGACCGTGGAGCGGGGATTACGACTTGTGGTCTTCTGGTCGATAGAAACCGCGGGGGAGAGCCCTTCGATATGATCGACATCGGGCTTGTCCATCTGGCCGAGGAACTGCCGGGCATACGCAGAAAGCGACTCCACATATCGTCGCTGGCCCTCGGCATAGATCGTGTCGAACGCCAACGAAGACTTGCCGGAGCCGGAAAGCCCTGTGATGACTACCAGCTTGTCGCGGGGAATATCTAGGTCGAAGCCTTTAAGATTGTGTTCGCGCGCACCGCGGATGGATATAAAATCCAGTGGCATGATAAAACCTGTCTCCAAACTTTTTGCCGATTTCTGACAACATCCCATTGTACCTCGTAAGCTGAAATAACAGCGAAATGGAGGCCAGATGACTAATCGAGTCTATACCCGCCGAGGAGACCAGGGCGAGACTTCACTTCTCGGCCAGGGGTCCGTTCCAAAGAGCGATCCAAGGATCCACGCACTGGGCGAGATCGACGAAGCCGCCTCGGCGATTGGACTTGCGCGCGCGGCGCTATGCGCTTCGACCGCCACCGATATTAGACTGGACGAGGCGCTTCAAAACGCTCAGCGCTGCCTTTCCGAGTGTGCCGCGCTTATCGCTGCGCCTGACAACAGCGATGCGGGTAGCACTGGAATCGACCCGGAAAAGATCGCCTCACTGGAGTGCTTCATCGACGACTTTTCGCGGATCACCGGCGGTATGCCGCAAGAGTTTGTCCTGCCGGGCGAGTGCGAGAGATCCGCACGCCTGCATCTGGCCAGATCAGTCGTAAGGAGGGCTGAGCGCAGTGTCGTCGCGCTGTTCGAAGATAAGTCCGCTGCCGCAGGCGTGCTTGCGTACATGAACAGGCTCTCAGACGCCCTCTTCACGATGGCGGTTTACGTGAGCACGGCGCGAGAGGTCAATCCCGCCGATTGAGCGGCGAGTAACCGAATGGCTCACCGCTTATCGCGTCTTAGCGGGTGCTCGGCTCGGCAAAGCCGCCGTCTATCTTAATGGGCTATTATTGCTGGCTTCAAATTATCCGATGATAGTATATGCTGAAACTCACTCAGATTTGGGGAGCGCGTCGCGTGGATTTTATCCAAAAGTATGATCTCCTACTTGGACGCCTAGCGGAGTACGAAAGCGTTCTGGTCGCCTATTCTGGCGGCATAGATTCTACGCTTCTGGCCGTGGCTGCCCACGTCGTGCACGGGCATCGTTGTCTTGCCGTGCTCGCCTCAAGCGACACCTATCCCGCACACGAAGTCGAGTACGCAAGCGCTTTAGCGTCCGATCTTGGATTGCGCTTGTTTCAGGTAGAGACCCATGAGCTTGTCGATCCGAAGTTCCGCAGAAACGACATTGATCGCTGCTATTACTGCAAATCCGAACTGTTCAGCCTGCTTCGAACCGTGGCGGACCACAAAGGCCTGCGTCACGTGGTAGATGGATCGAACCTGGATGACCTTGCCGACTTTCGTCCCGGCACCCGCGCGGCAAAAGAATACGGGGTATTGAGTCCGATGGCGGATGCCGGCCTGACGAAAGACGATATCCGCAACATAGCCTCCTCTCTCGGATTGCCGAACTGGGACAAGCCATCGATGGCGTGTCTGGCTTCCCGCTTTCCTTACGGCGAAGAGATCACCGAAGGCAAGCTCAATCGCGTGGCCGCCGCCGAGGCTGCGATCCGAGCACTGGGCTTTCGCCAACTCCGGGTGCGCGCCCACAGCGATCTGGCCCGACTGGAGGTGGGGCCAGATGAGTTTGAGCGCGCATGGGAGACGAGAGCTGAAATTGCGTCAGCCCTCAAATCGGCGGGTTTCACTTTTGCGGCGGTGGACCTGGAAGGGTACCGCTCTGGAAGCCTGAACGAAGGCCTCGACTCAGAGCAGCGGGAGATACTCCTCCAGCTCCCAGGAGGTCACTCTGCTGCGATATGAGTCCCACTCAATGCGCTTGTTACGCACGTACCAGCTGAAGAGCGGCTCGCCGAGAGTCTCCCTCAGCAGCTCGCTATTCTCCAGCGCCTTAACCGCATTGATGAGATCCCCGGGCAGTCGCCCGATACCGCGCTCAGAACGCTCGGCGTCGCTCATCTCATAAACATCTTCGACCACGTCAGGCTCGAGAACCATGCCCTTTTTAATTCCGTCGAGGCCGGCCGCAAGCATTACGGCAAAAGCCAGATAGGGGTTGCAGGCGGGATCCGGAGACCTCAACTCAATACGAGTGGCCTTCTCCTTCCCCGGCTTATACATCGGAACCCGCACCAGCGCAGAGCGGTTCCTGTGAGCCCAACAAACATGTACCGGGGCCTCGAAGCCGGAAACGAGACGCTTGTAAGAGTTGACCCACTGGTTGGTGATAGCGGTAATCGCGGGCGCGTGATGTAAGATGCCCGCAATATACCCTTTCGCTTCCGCCGAAAGGTGGTGCTGGTCGCTTGCATCAAAAAACGCATTCTTGTCGCCGCGAAAGAGTGACTGATGCACGTGCATTCCACTGCCGGCCTCACCATACATGGGCTTGGGCATAAACGTCGCATAGACGCCGTTTTGCTGCGCGACCTCCTTGACGACAAGTCGATAGGTCATAACGATATCGGCCATACGCAAAGCCTCGCTGTAGCGCAGGTCTATCTCGTGCTGACTCGGGCCAACCTCGTGATGACTGTACTCGACCTGGATGTCGAAGCTCTTTAGGGAGCGGACCGTCTGCTTGCGTAAGTCCACGCCGATATCCCGCGTAGTCATGTCGAAGTATGAGGCCTTGTCCAGCAACTTCGTCGAAGTGTCGTCCTCGAAGTAGTAGTACTCGAGCTCGGGACCGGCATAAAACGTGTAGCCTTCTTCGGCGGCCTTACGCAGCGTGCGCTTCAGTACATACCTGGGATCACCCTCGTAAGGCGAGCCATCAGGCTTGTTGATGTCGCAAAACATGGTGGCCACAAGTTGCCCCTCGTCTCTCCAGGGCATGATCTTGAGTGTGGAGGGGTCCGGCATCGCGATCATGTCGGATTCCTGGATACGCGCAAATCCCTGGATCGACGAGCCGTCGAAACCCATTCCTTCATTCATGGCCACATCGATTTCGTCAACCGATATGACAAACGTCTTGAGAAAGCCCAGAACATCAGTGAACCACAGGTGAATAAACTCTATTTCGCTATCCTTTATTGCCGCAATCGCTTCTGCCCGTTGCGTATCTGACACGTTAGCCCCTTTCGCATGGCTTACGATGATGAAGTCGCTGATTTTGCGCCGTCCACCGAACAAACATGACTTTACGTAGGATATTCCCAAGCGCCAACAAAATAAAGGGCAAGACGCACAATCGTTACTCGGAGATGACCCGTATCGCGCTTCTGAGCACCTCCGGTATCTTAGACCAGACGCGCTGCGGCTGCAGCATCTGCCTTGCTATCAGGCGAGTAGCGTACGGCCTCGCGGCTTTGGCAATGTCGATGTCCGGGTATATCGATCTGCAAACGCCGTCAACGGTGACCAGTGCCTTGATGAGAAGCCCGTAGCCAGCCGGGATCTTTACCCTGAAGTCAGCGAGTATCGAGAGAAATCCTATCGCGAAACCGCGAACGTCGGAGCCGCCGGGATTTGCGATCGTTCGCTGCATGAGCGCAGCGACACTACTTCGGACCTGTGCCTCCCTGTCTTCCGGGATAAGCAAGCCTAGCTCGGCGCTGTAACGAACCGCCCTATCGGCGTCGCCGTAGACAGTAGCGGCGAGCACCTGCGCAATGGCTATCCTTTGAGCCGGCTCGGTCTTACCGACTATCCCGAAGTCCAGGTAGCAGATGCGCGAATCCGGCGTGACAAACAGATTGGCGGGATGAAGATCGGCGTGAAATCTGCCGAGGACAAGAACTTGTCGCATGAAGACTTCCGCTCCATGAAGAGCCAGCCCGTAAGCATCCACGCCCGCGCGCTCGGCATCGGTGATATCGGTAAGCCGCCAGCCTTCCACATACTCCATCGTCAGAACCCGGCTCGTCGAACGCGACCACACCACTCCGGGTACCGCGACAAGCGCGTCTTGCCGGAAATCGAAGCCGAACCTGTCCGCGACACGGCCCTCGTTCCGCAGGTCGACCTCGTTCCGCAACGATTGCGCGAACTCGTCAATCGTGCCGACAATATCCATCCTTCGATCGAGCCCGGCTTTACCGATGGCCATAGCCAGCCTGCGGACAATCGCAAGATCGTTTTCTATCGTCTCCTCAATGCCCGGTTTTACCACCTTCACAACCACCTCGGCACCGGCACACAGGCTCCGGCCGCAGGTCATGCGATAATCTTGCGCAAGACGCGCCCGGTGGACCTGCGCTATCGACGCCGAGGCAAGCGGCTGCGGGTCGATCGACTCGAACAACTCGCTCGGCGGACACCCGAATTCGCTTTCTATGATATCGAAGACCGACTGCGTCGAAACAGGCGGAACCGAGTCCTGCAATCGTTCGAGCTCAAAGACGGTTTCCGCCCGGAAGATATCGGGGCGCACGGAAGCAAGCTGCCCAAGCTTGATAAAGGTCGGGCCGAGCTCCTCGCAAGCGAGTCTCATCTGCCGAGCGATCACGGCCCGGCGCTGAGGCGGCGGCGCAAGGCCAAACCACGAGCCCACGGCGGCCACAAGTGCCCTGCGGGAAAAAACAGTGAGGATCTGTAGCCCTCGACCCGGCATAGAAACCTACTCTCCGGACGAAGTTGTGCGCTTCGCGATCATATCCAAAGTCGCGCTCATCGATTCGATGCGACCTTTGAGCTCTGCCACTTCGAAGCGCAGCTCATCGATTTTGTCGCCCTCCGAGGCGGTGCGCCCATCCGGGTCTGATCCACCTGCCGCGAGTTCGTTTTTGAGGCGATCCTTCTCTTCCGCGATTATCGCCGAGAGTCCATCCACGAAGGCCTCCGGGCCGGTTTTCATCGCCTCAGGGGTCACACTACTCCCGCGCTCAACCGCTGCCTTCCATCCTTCATCCGCAGTCTCGTGAACAAGCGCCCAGGCTGCAAGAAAACGCATAAACTGTTCGTTTGTAACCATTATCAATCCTCCTGATCGTGCTAAGGCCGCACAGCCCCTACAGATTCGTCTATGTCAGATCTCTTCGCAAGAACACAACCACGGCAATGGCCAGCGACACAATAGTCGCACCGCCATAGACCCACCATATCTCCGGCGAAACCACGCCGTCGTTTATTAATACCCCAGGCTGCCAATATTCGAAGATATTCACCGGCCGCAAGTTATCGGCGAGCTCCGCGAATTGCGATATGGCTTGCAAAATCCACATAACCACCAAAAGCGAGCCGGTAATCGCTCCGGGAAGACCACCGCTGCTCATCGCCGATGACAGCATAAAAGCGAAGCTGCCGACGGTGAGCACGAACAGGAACCCTGTGGCATAGAGCAGTGCGATAGTGCGGCCGGGAAGCTCGATGTTGTACTGTTCTCCGAAAATCTGAATAGGCGCGAACGAAGCCACCGTTAGCACCGCCGCGTATATCACCAATCCTACTATGCGCGTGAGCACAAACTTTATACGAGCGATCGGCTGGACGATCAAAAGCTCCATGGTGCCCGCCGCGATTTCGCTGGCGACAGCCTTGGCCGCATAAACGATCATCGCGGCAGCAACGATAATGATCCACCCGGAACCAAGGTATTCGACTTGAAAGTATGACCCCAACGTGCCGAACTCGATATCAGCTGAACCCGCAAATGCGACAAGCATCTCTGGGGGCATCGCTTCGATCATTTCGAAATACTCTTCACCGAGAATCGACCAGTACCATATCATCACCCAGGAGTAGGCCAGTAGCCCGAAGCTGAACCAAAACAGACCAATTCGGCGTTGCCGCAACGTGCCCAATAGCAGATTCAGGTTCATGTTCGATCGACTTCCTTCCGGCGGTCGGGCAGATCCGCTTCGCTTTCGCCTACAACCGCCTCCTTACGGTAGTAGTCGACAAACGCCTCTTCGAGCGACTCGTGTTCGATCACGAGATCGTCCACTTCGTAAGCGGAAAGCCGCTTCAGTAATCGATCGATACCTTCTCCTTCAACTTTGGCGGCGACCTTTCTGGGGCTAAGAATCGTGATGTCCTTCACCCCAGGCACATCGGAAAGCGCCTCTGCCCCGACGGGTTCGTGAAAGGTGACCTCGAGCTTGCGCAGACGTTTTCTAAGCAGCGACTCAACATGATCCTCGGCGACCAGACGCCCCTCCTTGATGATCCCGACCGTTGTACAAACACGCTCGACTTCAGAGAGTATGTGGCTTGAGAGAAACACGGTGGCGCCCGCGGCGACGCGCTCGGAAACGATGTCGAAGACCACTTCCTGGTTCAAAGGATCCAATCCGCTTGTCGGCTCGTCGAGCATCAGCAGCTCAGGGTCGTGCATCAACCCCAGCACAAGCGCCAACTTCTGACGGTTTCCCTTCGAAAGCTCACGAACGCGGCGACCCTGATCAAACGCCAGCCGCTCGATCAGCTCACCAGTCAGCGAGCCCGGCCCTCCTCGGAAACGCGAGATGTAATCGATATGCCACCGGCCGGTCTCCTTCTCGTACAACTTGACCTCGCCAGGCACGTAGCCGATGCGCCGCCGAAGTCCGGCTCCGTCCAGCTTCACTCGTTCCCCAAGCACAAATGCTTCTCCAGAGGTGGCTTGCAGCATGCCGAGAAGGCACCGGATCGTTGTGGTCTTCCCGGCGCCATTTGGACCTAGGAATCCATAGGTGGAGCCGCGCTCAACGGTAAGGCTCAGGCCATCGATACCACGCGACTTGCCGTAGTACTTGGTGAGATTCTTGCACTCAATCGCGGCCGAGCCCATGGCATCTCCCTCTCACTTGCGGTGGCGCTTGCTCTTTCCATGTCCCGAACCCCGTCTGGCTCCCTGCTTGAGGCGACCGATGACCTCGTCCTCGGTCAGTCGCTCAATCTCCACTTTAAGCTTTACTATCTGGTCGCGCAATCTTGCCGCGCTCTCAAAATCCAGCGCCTCTGCCGCTGCTAACATCTCTTCCTCCAGTGTGGAGAGTATTCTCATGACCTCAGATCGTGGAAGAGCCGAGAGCTCTTTGGCTGCCTGAGCCGCGGTCGTGTACTCGGCCTGTCCTTCTCGGACATACTGCACGATGTCCGAGATCGCTTTGCGCACCGACTTCGGCTCAATACCATGCTTCGCGTTGTACTCGAGCTGTATCTCCCTGCGTCGGTCGGTCTCCTCGATTGCCAGCCGCATCGATTCGGTCATCCTGTCCGCGTAGAGTATGACCTGCCCTGACACGTTGCGCGCCGCACGGCCGATAGTCTGTATAAGCGACCGGTGGTTGCGCAGAAACCCCTCCTTGTCGGCGTCCAAGATCGCCACCAGGGAAACTTCGGGCAGATCAAGTCCTTCACGCAATAGATTGATACCCACAAGGCAATCAAATTCGCCGAGGCGCAAATCCCTCAAGATATCGATTCTGTCGAGCGTGCCGATGTCGGAGTGCAAATACCTCGTGGCTACGCCCTGCTCTATCAGATACTCCGTCAGATCCTCGGCCATCTTCTTGGTAAGGGTTGTCACCAAGGTGCGCTCATCGCGCTCTACACGCTCTTTGACTTCCCCGATCAGGTCGTCGATCTGCTCCTTGACGGGACGCACAACGACCTGCGGATCGACAAGCCCGGTGGGGCGAATAATCTGCTCCACGACCTGCTGGGTTACTTTCGCCTCCCAATCGCCAGGGGTCGCCGAGACATGGACGATCTGATGCGCCCTCGCGCCAAACTCGTCGAAGCGCAATGGCCGGTTGTCGAGCGCGCTTGGAAGCCTGAACCCGTGTCCCACCAAGGTAAGCTTCCTGGACCTGTCGCCTTCGTGCATCCCCCGGATCTGGGGCACCGTAACATGACTCTCGTCGATAAAGCACACGAAGTCCTCGGGAAAATAATCTATGAGCGTGTTGGGTGGCTCACCCGTGCGCCTTCCGTCAAGGTGGCGGGAGTAGTTTTCGATCCCTGAGCAAAATCCCATCGTCTCAAGCATCTCAAGGTCGTATCCAACCCGCATCTCCAGCCTCTGGGCCTCAAGCAGCTTGCCGTCTGCCTTCAATTCTTTCAGCCGTCCCGACAACTCCTCCTTGATAGTCTTCAGCGCCGAGGCGAGCTTTTCCGGCGCGGTGACATAGTGCGTCGCGGGCCAAATCGGTAACCACTTGAAGGTGACCATCACTTCGCCGGTAACAGGTTCGAACTCGGCGATGCTTTCTATTTCATCACCGAAAAACTCCACTCTGACAGGGCGGTCCGCGTAAGGCGGAAAAACATCGACGACATCCCCGCGCACACGAAAGGCTCCGCGGGCCAGCTCGTAATCGTTTCGGTCATACTGGATGTCGATGAGATTTCGGATCAGGTCTTCCCTGTCAAGCCTTTCGCCGGCGGTGAGAAAAGCGGCCATTCCGGCGTAATCCTCAGGGGAGCCGATTCCGTAGATGCAGCTCACGCTGGCCACCACCACCACATCACGCCGAGAAAGCAAGGTGGCCGTGGCGGCATGGCGCAACTTTTCGACCTCGGCGTTTATCGACGCGTCCTTTTCGATAAACGTGTCAGTGGTCGGTACGTAGGCTTCCGGCTGATAGTAGTCGTAGTAAGAAACGAAGTAGACGACCGCGTTGTCCGGCATTAGCTCCTTTAGCTCAGCCGCGAGCTGTGCGGCAAGGGTCTTGTTCGGCGCCATAATGAGCGTAGGCCGCTGGGTCGCCTCGATCGTCTTGGCCATCGTGTACGTCTTGCCTGAGCCGGTCACGCCGAGAAGCGTCTGATACTTCAACCCTCTCTCGATGCCCTCCGTCAGTTCCCGGATAGCTTTGGGCTGATCCCCTGCGGGCTGATACTCGGAGACAACGCGGATAGCTCGGCTTTCTCGGCTCTTCAGGCTCTCTTCGCCAAGCACACCTGCCTGGTCAAGTCGTGTCGAGTCGCTCAAGGACGATATCGCCTTTCACTCATTCTCGAAAGCGTCAGGATACAATCGCTCGTACGCATTTTTTGCCCGCATGACACGCAAAACGTAGTGGCGGGTTTCCGGAAACTCGATCGCATCCCTTATGTCGCCGCCTTTGGCGACCCACTCATCGGCGTTTCGCATGCCCGCATTGTACGCAGCCAGCGCGGGTTCGATCTCATTGTACCTTTCCACCAAAAACCGGAAATAGGCACTCCCGAACTCGATGTTCGTCGCAGGGTCAGTGAGTTTTCCTGCCGAGGAGGCAAAGTGCGCGGCCACCGCGTGGTCCATGTCCGCGGCCGTTGATGGTAATAGCTGCATCAGGCCAACAGCACCGGCGGGAGACACGGCATCCGAACGCCACCTTGACTCTCCCTGAATGATGGCGGCCACTAGATAAGGGCTTACTCTGTGCCGCTGCGCGGAATCGGCGATCATCGACCGATACTCCTCGGGCAGAGGATAATACAGGCGTTGCAAAAAATCCGGCCCGCGCAAAAACATAAAGGTCGTTCCCGCCATGAGCGCCAACGCTCCGATGATCACCAGTCGGTACCACACGAAAATGCCTCTACGCGCCACGCAATATCACCGCGTCCCAATACTCTTCCAGCTTGCCGAAAAACTCCTCCCTCGAACCGGTGTTCGATATCACGGTGCTGGCGAGTGCCGATCTCTCAGCATCGCTAGCCTGTGCCGCGATTCTGCGGAGCGTGTCTGAGCGATTCCGCCCTGAAGCCACCGCGCGTGCGATTCGAAGATCCTCGGGGGCCTCGATCGATAACACTGTGTCGGCAAGCTCCGCAAAGGCCGGAGCCTCCGCGAGTAGCGGTACCTCCAGCACAACCACATGTGGAGGGTCCTCCATGAGGCGAAGGCTCGCAATACCTTCGGCGAGCTCGCGCAGTACCGCAGGATGCACGAGGGCGTTCAGCCTCTTTCGCGCCTCTAGGTTGCGAAACACGATGTCCGCAAGTTTGGCGCGCTCAACTTTGCCCTGAGCGTCAAGGATTTCTACGCCAAAGGAATCCACGACCTGCCGATACACGCAGGTTCCCGGATCGAGAAGCTGATGAGCCAGCGCATCGAGTGAAATCCAAATAGCGCCTTTGGACTGGAAAAACTCGCACGCCGTCGACTTGCCGGAGCCTAGGCCACCTGTAACCGCTATGAGATACATCTTCGGCCTCCGGAACGATGATCGAAGGGCTCGGCCCGGCTACCGTGAGCCGTGCTTCAAGCCCTTCGCCAATCGCAAACTTCCATTACGCCCGGTCGGCGCCATCCTCGGTCTCAGAAGCATCCGCGTCGACAGCCTCGGTCTCAGCGACCTCCACGTCGTCAACCTCGACTTCGTCAGCGGCGTCCACGTCGTCGACCTCGGCCTCGGTCTCAACTTCTTCAGTGACTTCCACGTCGCCGGCATCGGCGTCGGTCTCGGTCTCGGTCTCCTCTTTCGGAGGAATCTCGATGACGGTTCCAAGCGCCTCACCGGCCGCCCGCATCGACAGCGAAATCCGTCGGCGGTCAAGATCGACTTCCTGCACCTTGACGTGAACCTGCTCGCCGACAGCAGTGACCTGCTCGGGTGTCTCGACATGTCCCCGCGCCATCTCGGAGATGTGCACTAGGCCCTCGATATCGTTCCCTAGCTCGACAAACACGCCAAACGGCACGATTTTCGTGACCTTGCCCTCCAGAATGGAGCCAATCGGGTACTTCTTGACAAGCTCCTGCCAGGGATCGGGCTGTGTCTGCTTCAGACCAAGCGAGATCCGCTCGCGATCCATATCAACTTCGAGAACCTTAACCTCCACCTTGTCCCCTACCTTGACGACCTCGGAGGGGTGGTTGACGTGGCTCCACGAAAGCTCAGAGATGTGAACGAGTCCGTCTATCCCACCTAGGTCAACGAACGCGCCGAAGTCAACGATGCTCGATACCACGCCCGGCAGTATCTGGCCCTTTGCAAGCTTGCCCAATACCTCGGAGCGCTCATTCTTGCGGCCGTCCTCCAGCACAACGCGACGCGAAAGCACAACGTTGTTGCGATTGCGATCCATCTCGATGACGCGCGCCTCAAGCCTGGTTCCCATATAAGCCAGCAAATCTTTCACGCGGCGTAGATCCACAAGTGAGGCAGGAAGAAATCCGCGTAGACCGATGTCAATGATCAGGCCGCCTTTGACGACCTCGATTACTTCGCCTTCAACATTCTCCCCAGACTCGAATTTCTCCTCGACACTGCTCCATGCACGCTCATACTCGGCGCGCTTCTTCGACAGGATCAGGCGACCATCCTTGTCCTCTTTCTGCAAAACCAGGGCTTCGATTTTGTCCCCTGTAGAGACTATATCGGAAGGATTGGCGTCCTTGCGGATGGAGAGCTCACGCGCCGGGATCACACCTTCGGACTTGTAGCCGATGTCGAGCAGCACTTCATCGCGCTCCACCTTCACTACAGTACCAAAGACCAGATCACCATCGTCGAAATCCGCCATGGTGCCGTCGATGAGGGCATGCATCTCCTCATCAGTGTACTCGGTCTGATCAATCACCGAGCCGTTTTCAAGCTCACTCATTTGGGTTGGACCCCTTCTAATCGGGGCCCCTTCGCATGCTTGGTCGCCTACAGGTTCGAATCGCCAACAGGTCACAATCTTCGCCCACTAAGCTGTCCACACATATCCAGGGCCTACATTACAAACAGACGCCCGTCAGCAAAGCCGAAGGCATCGTCGCACAAGTATACAACTCAATACTGGCTCTTTCCAGCTATGTCAATACTCTGTTTACTTGGCGATAGCCCAATTCTCGCCGCTTGCCACATTTACTTCCAGGGGTACTGAGAGTTCTACGACGCCCCCCATGGCATCGCAGGCAAGCCGAGAAAGCCTCTCGAGTTCATCGGCGGGGCACTCAAAGACCAGCTCATCGTGTACTTGCAGCAGCATCTTGGCATCCATGCCATGCTCGCGAAGACTTTTGTCGACCTCGATCATGGCAAGCTTCATGATGTCGGCGGCGGTTCCCTGCATGGGGTGGTTCATCGCGGTGCGCTCACCGAAGG